>NZ_JBHXNP010000085.1:0-41004 GCF_042719495.1 Streptomyces sp. NPDC058525 | reverse complement strand
GTGCCGGACGGGGTCGAGCCGCGTGTGTTTGCGTGCGTTCGCGTGCGTTTGGCGGCCGCGATCCGGGGCATGCTCCGGGGTGCGGTCAGGTCACCGCTTGAAGATGTCCTTCATCTTCTCCTTGGCCTGGCGCGCATCGCCCTTCGCGCCTTCGGCCCGGCCTTCGGCGGTCAGCCGCTCGTTGCCCACCAGACGGCCGGCCGCTTCCTTGAGCTTGCCCTTCGCCTGCTCGGCCTTGGCCTTGCCCTTCTCGTCCTGCGACACAGCTGATCACTCCCTCGGGTACGGGGAACTGCCTTGCGCTCCGCTTCTGACCCGGATCGCGGCCGCCAAACGCACGCGAACGCACGCAAACACACGCGGCTCGACCCCGTCCGGCACCGGCATCGGCATCGGCTCAGGCGGGCGGGATGCCGAACGGCATCGTGGCCAGGTAGTGACTCCCCAGGGCCTCGCGGTGGTCCGGGTTCCCGAGGTGCTCCTCCCGGTGGAACTCGGGAGCGGCCTTGATCTGGTCCTTCGTACGGTCTACGTAGACCTTCTCGGCCACGTGGTCGACCCGGGACACCAGGCCGGCCGGCACCAGGACCTCCTTGCCGAGGATCCACACTCCGGTGTCGACGACCAGATAGGCGTCGGTGACCTCGTCGGAGTGCTTGTCGACCTTGCCGATGCCGCCGTCGAGCGCTTCCACGCCGTAGCCGGTCAGGTCGGCCGCCAGGTAGTCGACGCCGACACGGTAGGCCCACACGTTCTCCGCCATGCGAAACAACTCCTTCGATCGGAACCATGGCCCCTCCGCCCCTGATCGCGGGCGCGGAGGGATCTCCGTCGAGGGCGCGCCTGCCCGGACATCCGCCGTTCCACTCCCCGGCCGGCGGGCCGTCGGACCGCTCCGAGAAAGTTTTCGCTCCGACCGTTTGAACCGGCGGAGAGCGGTCATACGCGGGTCACGGGAGCCCGCGGCGGTGAGCGGCGCGGGCTCCCGAACGGGCCCGAGCCGCGTGGTGGCACCCCCCCGCCACCACGCGGCCGGCGCTCCTGCCCGCAGGGACGTCCCGGTGATCGGACGCCCGCGTACGGGGGACGGCCGTGGGCGAGCAGACGGTGTCTGTCAATGCCGGACATCCACAAAGGAGCGGCCGCGTTCTGCGTGACGGCCTGTCACGAGCCGTCGGCGCGCCCGTGGATACGATCTTGGACGACGGACGGCTGGAGCACGACTTCCGCGTCGGCAGCCAGGCCCCGGCCGCGTTGGTGACGGACATCGGGAGCGGCGGCGGCCGTCCGACGTCATCCCGGACGAGGAAGCCGGTGCGCCGCGCTCGCGCGCGCGCTGACCCGCGCACGCTCGCTGACCCGCGCACGCTCGCTGACCCGCGCACGCGCGCACGCTCCTCGTCCGACTCGCCCGAGCGGAACGGACGTATCGTGACCCTTCGTCAGATCGGGCCCAAGCAGCGCGGATTCCTCATCGTCAACTCCCACCCGGACGGAGCCGCGCACACCGTCCACCGCATGTGGGAGGGCATCGAGGCCCGCACCGACGGCCGCCGGCCGACCGCGCTCATCCTCGGCCACTCCGCCGGCTACGGACTCGCCACCCTCGTGGCCGGCCTGCGCCGGCACGGCATCCGCGGCATCGGCGTCGCCTTCGAGGCCGCCGACAACGGTCGCCGCACCGCGACGGCGGGCTGGTACCGCACCGCGGCCACCGCCCGGCTCGCCGCCGACCACGGCCACGACTTCCGGTTCGTGAACACCGACGCCTTCTCCGCGGACGCCAAGACGCACGTCCTCGACCTGCTGGAAGAGCACTACGGACCGGTCGACCACCTCATCTACAGCCTGGCCGCCCCGCGCCGCACCGACCCGGCGACCGGCACCGTCCACCACTCGGTGATCAAACCCCTCGGCGCCGCCTACGAGGCGCCCGCGCTCGACTTCTCCGCCGACGACCCCAAGGTCACCCGGTTCCGGATCGAACCCGGCACCGAGGAGGAGACGCGGGCGACCGTCGCGGTGATGGGCGGCGACGACTGGGACCTCTGGGTCCGCGCCCTCGCCGCCCGCCGGCTCCTCGCCGACGGGTTCACCACCGCGGCCCTCACCTATGTCGGCTCCGAGGTCACCGCCCCCGTCTACCGGCACGGCACCATCGGCGCGGCCAAGGAACACCTGGAGCGGACCGCCCATGACCTGAACGCCTCGCCCCTGCTCAAGGAGAAGGACGGCCGCGCGTTCACGGTCGTGGCCGGCGCGGCCGTCACCCAGGCGTCCAGCGCGATCCCCTCGATCGCCCTCTACACCGCCTTCCTCCGCACCGTGCTCGGAGCGGACGGATTCCGGTCCACCGCGGAGCAGGCCGTCGACCTGTGGGACCAGCTGGAAGGCCGCAGCCCGCTGGTCCTCGACGAGGCCGGGCGCATCCGCCTGGACGGCTGGGAACTCGACGGAGCCGTCCAGGACCGCGTCCGCGACCTGTGGTCGGACCCCGAGCGGGGCCTCGAAACCGCCCGCGCCGGCGCGGACTGGTTCATGACCCAGGTCCGCGAGCTCTACGGCTGGGGCATCGACGCCGTGCCCTACGACCGCCCCACCGAGCCCGACATCACCTGGCCCGCCCCGCACTAGCCCCCCACCGGCCGAGGAGCGCACCGCACCGCGCCGGGCATCGTCGACGAGATGATCGAGGCGTGGCTCTCCTTTGACGAGGGGCTCGGCGCGGGCCGGACCGGGTCGGCCGCCGGGAGTTCGCCGAGCGGTTCGCCGCCCGCTTCGACGCGTACGTCATGTACGGCGACAGACACCGAACCGCCGGGGCTGTGGACGGTCATCTTGGCGGACGGCGAGCGCCTGCGTGCGGCCATGGACGAGGCGGACGACGACCGGTACGTGCTCTACGCGGCGACCGCGCCCGTTCCGGGTCTGCCCGGGATCCGCGTGGGCGGCGCAGCGTGTGCGCGTAATTGGTGCGACAGTGCGCGGAATTGGTGCAAGCATGGTGCACGTCTTCGTCGCCAGGAAGGACGTCACCATGGAACAGCTTCCCCCGCACCCGGACTCCGAGCGGTACTCCGTGACCCTGTGCCCCCCGGCCGTCACCGTCGTCTCCGAGCTGACCGCCGCGACCGGCGTCAGCAAGTCCGACGTGATCAACCGGGCCGTGCTCCTGCTCGGGTTCATCGAGCGCGAACGCGCCAAGGGCAATGACCTGATGATCCGCGACACCGCCGGTGAACTGGAGCGCATCCACATCATCTGACGGCTGCGGAAGAGGGCGCGGGCCTGCTATCCGTCTTCGTCGTCGGCGGGTGGCAGCTCGTCGACGATGTGGATCGCGGCCTCCTCCGCCGAGGCCGCGCCTCCGTCGATCCCGACGTCACGGGCCAGTACGGAGAAATGGCTCTGCGGAGCCGATCCGTCCACCGCCGTCAGGCGGCCCGCCCGGTCCGGCCCCGCCAGCAGGGCGTCGCCGACCTCATCGGAGTCCTCGTCCAGCGCGGACAGCGCGGACACCTCCGGCCGCTCCCGCGCGAGCCGCTCGTCCAGGCTCTCCCCGGTGCGCGCCTCCGCGGCCGTCGTACCCCTGTCCTCGACCGCGAGGGGGCGGTCGAGCGGCACGTAGGCGGTGTCGAGGGTGTCGTCGAGGCCCGGCTCGTCGAGGGTGTTCTCCATGTCGGGCTGTGCCTCGGCGGACTCGTCCGTCTCCTGCGGCTGGTACACGTCATCGCCGTAGGCTTCGTCGGCGCTGCTCATCGGGTACTCCGATCAGTCGGGCACGGAAGCGTCCAGAGCGGTACCTCCTCGTACACGGGGCACCTGCCCGTCGCGGGACCTCCCAACCGTCCCGTCGGGGTTGTTACGCGGAGCCCTGCCGCTCGCCCTCGCTGCCGTGCTCGCCGAAGGCGACCGGCACGGCTACGCGCTGGTGCAGGAACTGGCCGCCCGCGGGTTCGGCGCCGTCCGCGGCGGCGCGCTGTACCCCGTGCTCGGCCGGATGGAGGCCGACGGGGCGGTGGAGGCCCGGTGGGAACCAGGCGAAGGCGGGCCGGGCCGCAAGGTCTACCGGCTCACCGGCGAGGGCCGGGCCCGGCTGCGGCAGGAAGCCGCCAGCTGGGGGCAGTTCTCCCAGGCCATGGCCCAACTCCTGGCACACAGCGGGGAGGCACCTGGCGGGGAGGGACCTGGCGTGGAGGAGACCCCATGAGCGGCGACGCCGTCACCAGGTGGAACGCACGGGCCCGACTGGCCCTGGCCGCGCACTCCGTGGGCGGCGCCACCGCGGACACCGTGCTCGACGAGGTCGCGCAGCACTGCGCGGACAGCGGCGAGAGTCCCCATGACGCCTTCGGCTCACCGGAGGAGTTCGCCGCCACCGTGGTCACCGAGCGCGTCCCGCCCGAGGAACGCCTGCGGCGCATGGGAGACGGCCCGACCTTCGGCCAGGCGCTCCGCACCGCCGCCGCCCCCGTCGGCTTGGCCGCCCTGGCCGCAGGCGCCTGCATATGGATCGCGGACGGACCCGTGTTCCCCGTGACCCCGGCCGGTCTGGCCGGAACCTCGCTCATCGCGATGGCCCTGGCCGGAGGCGGTCTCGTGGCCACGGCCCGGAACCGTCGACGGCGCGCACTGGGGTGGGGAGCCGTCGCGGCGGCGACGGTGGCCGCCGCGACGGCCCTCACCGCCCTCCCCGGACAGCCGCTCGGCCATCTCCCCGCCCCCCTGCTGTGCGTACTGGGCCTCGCGCTGCTCTGGGCGGCGATACGGACCACACCGACCGCAGAACCCGAAGGAGCGATCATGGATTCCGGAACCGCCCCCCTGAGCACCGGCGAGCGCGAGCCCTGGCTGGACCGGCTGCCCCGGCTGCTCGAAGAACGCCACGCGATACCCCGCGCACGCGCCGCGGAACTGGCAGAGGAGGCCGCCGGCCACCTCGAAGCCACCGGAAGCACCCCCGAAGACGAATTCGGCCCCGTCGAGCTTTACGCGCTGCGCCTGGCCGAACAGGAGGCCCCCCGCGCGCCGTGGTGGAAGCGCGGCGCCGTCCAGGAGTCCCTGTTCGCGGTGCTGCTCACCGCCTACCTCGTGGTCACCCTCGTCTCCGGCGGCCCGTCCTGGCAGATCGCGCTGGCAGGCGGCGCCCTCGCCGTGAACCTGGCCCTCCTCGCCACCCGCCTGCCGCGCGGGCGCCGCGGCGTTCCGCCCGGGCGGTAGCCGGCTCCGCACCGGGCGCGGCGGGCAGCACGGATGGCCCCGTACGCTGTTTCCATGAGGTCACACCCTCGCCGGCCCCTTCGGCCGGGAGCGTCCTCTCGGCCAGGAGCGGGCGGTCACGGCGAGGTCCTGTTCAGGCTGGCCCAGTGTGCGCCCTTCGCGATAGCGCTCGGCGTACTGGCCATCGAGCTCTCACCCGCGCACGACCTGGTCACCGGGCCCGTCATCTCCACCACGCCGGCGCTGGCCGCGCTCACGATGGGCCCGGTGGGCACGCTGTCCGCCGCCGCCCTCGCCGTGGCCGTGAACATCACCTCCGCGACCTACAACCAGTCGTGGGGAACCCAGACCCAGCTGATCATCGGCAACTTCCTCGGGCTGCTCGTGGTGTCCGTGGCCAGCGTCATCCTGAGCAACGCGGTGCGCACGCGCAGGCAGATCGAGCTCGACCAGGTCCGCCGGATCGCGGTGGCGGCGCAGGAGGTCGTCCTGCGGCCCGTCCCCGAGCTCCTGGGCCCCGTACGGGCGGCCAGCCTGTGCCTCGCGGCCGAGACCGGGGCGCAGATAGGCGGCGACCTGTACGAGGCCGTGCAGACCCGCTACGGCGTCCGCCTGATCGTGGGCGACGTCCGGGGCAAGGGGCTGTCCGCGATCCGCGCGGTCGCGGTGGCACTGGGAGCGTTCCGGGAGGCCGTCCACTACGAGGAGGACGTCCAGGAGGTCATGAACCACTGCGCGGCCGCGCTGCGCCGAGAGGCCGGCGTACCGGGCACCTACACCCAGGCGGAACTGCCCGAAGTCCTGATCGAGGGATTCACCACCGCGCTCATCGCCCAGGTGCCGGACGAACCGGTGGTACACCTCGTCAACCGCGGCCATCCGCCTCCCCTGGTGCTGCGCCAGGGCAAGGTCCAGACCCTGATGCCCTCCTCGCCGATGCCGCCGCTCGGCCTCGAAGACCTCGCCGACGGCCTTCTCCCCGAGCCCGAGAGCCACCCGCTCCTGCCCGGTGACCGGCTGCTGCTCTACACCGACGGCGTGATCGAAGCCCGCAACGGTGACAACGATTTCCTCCCGTTGCCGGAGACCATGGAGCAGATAGCCGCCGACACCACCCCGCAGGAGTTCCTGGAGGAACTGCACAAGGCACTGATCCGCCACACCGGGGGCCGCCTCACGGACGACGTGGCGATGATCCTCATCGACCGGCTCGTATGAGGACGCGGACGACGAGACCCGACGAGGCCCGACGGGAGCAGCACGTGAACGACACGTACTGGCACGAGCCCGGCCGCACCGTCGGGCGTCCCGCTGGACGAGCCGCCGCGCGTGGCCGGGCTCGGCGTCGGCGTCCACGGCACGACACGTGCCTGCCGCAAGGAGCTGGGCGCGTCCCCGCGCAGCCTTCGCGACTCCGGACCCTGACGTCAGTCGCGCCCGGCGCCCCGGTACAGGTCCAGCTCGCCGTCGAGCTCCACGGCGAGTACGGTCGCCTGCTCGTCCACGTCGGACGGCGCGGGCGCGTCGATCCACAGGACGCCCGGCACCTCGTGGAGGCCGCCGGTCACCCGGTGCCCGAGCACGCTGCCGCTCCCGACCACCGTGACCCGCCGTACCCCGGTGCGCAGCCCCCGCAGCGACACGGCCTCCCGCGGCGGGTCGAAGCAGAACAGGTACAGGGTGCGGCCGTCGGCCGAGAGCGTGCTCGGCCCGTAGTGGTGTCCGGCCGGGAGACCCGCCACGGTGGTGTGAACGGCCGCGGAGTGCTTGGCGATCCAGTCGCCCAGGCCCTCCAGCCGCCGCACCTGCTCGGCCGGGATCGTGCCGTCCTCGCGCGGCCCGACCGCGAGCAGCAGGTTGCCGCCCATCGCGATCGTCTCCGAGAAGTAACGCACCAGCCGGTGGACCGACTTCTGGTCCCGGTCCTGCGGCTGGAACCCCCAGGACTCGGCGACGGTCAGGCACAGCTCCCACGGCCCGGCCGGCCGGGTCACCGGTACTCCCTGCTCGGGGGTCGCGTAGTCGCAGTAACTCGGCATCCGCGCGTTGAGGACGGTGTCGGGGTTGCCGGCCAGGATCAGCTCGGACAGCGCGCGCAGGCTCCACTGCTCCTCCTGCTTCATGTACCGCTCGTGGGAGCCGGTCACCAAAACTGGTCTGCTCTCACCACGGCGGACGGCGAACGGCGGGCGGCGGACGGGGCCGCGGGCGGCGGGGCGCGATGGCCGAGCGGGATCTTGTCGGCCGTGTCGGCGCGAGGGGTGGCTCGTTGCCAGGGCATGAAGAAGATCATCACTGCCGCCGCGCTGGTCCTCGCCTCCGTGGGCCTCGCCGCGCCGGCGCACGCCGACAACGACTCCAACTTCGACGGCGGCGTCAACGCCGCCAACAACTGGAACTTCACCGCCGCCGCCGTATGCCTCCAGGAGGTCGCCGTCGTACCCGTCCTCGGCGACTGGACGGGCGACCACGTCAACAACTGCTCCAACGGCAACGTCATCGACCACTCGGGTAAGTAGCCCGTCCGGCGCACCCCGTCCGCGGGGTGCGCCGTCCCTGCCGTCGCGCGGTGCCCGACGGCCGCCGTACGCCCTGCGCACTCGCCGCCCCACGCCTCGGGCACGCCCTGCGCGAAGCCCACGCGAAGCGGACGCCGCGGATCACCGCCATCCCGTTCTTCGCGCTCGACGCCTGCGTCGCCGTTGCGTCGCCGTCGGCTCCCTCCGCGCCCTGACCAGCAGCGCCCGCTCCAGCGGCTGAATGGGGGTGTCGAAACGATACAGCTGCGGGCATTGGAGTGAACCGCCGTTCCCAGTGGTGCCCCTGGGGGGTTGGACCGGCCGACGCGCACATCGAGCTGCGCTTCGTTTCAGAGAGATCCTTAGGGGAGTCATGCGTATTCGTTCTGCTGTCACCGCGTCCGTCCTGGCCGCCGGCATCCTGCTGGGTGGGGCCGGTGCCGCCCTGGCCAACGACGGGGTCGACATCGACTACTTCTCCGGTGGTCGCGCGGGCTTCTCGGCGGACTGTTCCTCGTTCGCCGCGGTGCCCGCCAGCCGCCCGGCCTTCACCGGCCCGGTCTACTCCTCGACCTGCGACACGGACGGCGAGCTGGAGTGGGCGAAGGGGCACCACCTGGGCGCCTGACCCGGGCGGCTCACACCGCAGGGGCGGACCGACAGCGACGTCGGCCGCCCCTGCGGCGTTTCCATATCTGTGCCGGCGGTCTGAGAGTTTAATGGGTTCCGTGGGGAGATTTTCTGCCGCGACGCGCACGGGAGAAATACTCTGACGTACGCGATCCACCGCACCGTGCTACTGTCGATCTCGGTTGCAGTTTTGGTACCCAAGAAGTCAAGCGCTTCCCGGCCCCCGGGCCGGACGGACGCGCTTCATATTTCCGGTCATTTTCCGGCGGGGCATCATCGCGGCGACACGGTGTCCGCGCAGTGCGGATGCTGCTGTACTGCCCCAAGGAGACATGGCATGGCAACAGGTACTGTGAAGTGGTTCAACGCGGCCAAGGGATTCGGCTTCATCGAGCAGGACGGTGGCGGCGCTGACGTGTTCGCCCACTTCTCGAACATCGCCTCCCAGGGATTCCGCGAGCTGCAAGAAGGCCAGAAGGTCACCTTCGACATCGCGCAGGGTCAGAAGGGCCCGACGGCCGAGAACATCGTTCTCGCCTGACGCTGACGCGTAATTCGTAGCTGGGGCCCGCATCCCTTGGGGTGCGGGCCCCAGCTGCACGCATTTCCCGCAGTGGGTTTCACCTGCGGGGATGAGATTTTCAGGGATACCGCCTCTTCGTAGCCGTTCCCATCGAAGCGTTTGCGCCGACACGGAATTCCCGTGGGCCATATTCGCTGTCGCATTCAATTCGGTTCGTTCTTGTGATTGCCCGCGCTGTTCTTCCGCTGCGGGAATTCCTTGATACGTGCCGTATCAAGGAAGGTTCTGAATGAACCCCGCACGTACGAACGACCGCTCCTCCCGCACCCGGGGCCGCACGGGCGGCCCCGCATACGCCTCGGGCTCGGGCTACGGCTCCGGCTCGGGCTCCGGTTCGGGCCGAGGCAGCCGCTTCGGTTCATCCGCCCCCAGCCGCTCGGGCGGCTACGGCCGCCGGCCCGCCGCCGTGCAGGGCGAGTTCGCCCTGCCGAAGACCATCACCCCCGGGCTGCCCGCCGTCGAGGCCTTCGCCGATCTCGACATGCCCGCGGAGCTGCTGGCCGCGCTCGGGAGCCAGGGGCTGTCCGTGCCGTTCCCGATCCAGGGCGCGACCCTCCCGAACTCCCTCGTCGGCCGCGACGTCCTCGGCCGCGGCCGGACCGGCTCCGGCAAGACCCTCGCCTTCGGCCTGGCGCTCCTGGCCCGTACCGCCGGACGGCGCGCCGAACCGCGCCAGCCCCTGGCACTGATCCTGGTCCCCACCCGGGAACTCGCCCAGCAGGTCAACGACGCCCTCGCCCCCTACGCCCGCGCCGTAAAACTGCGCCTGACCACCGTCGTCGGCGGGATGTCGATCGGCAAGCAGGCGGGTGCGCTGCGCGGTGGCTCCGAAGTCGTCGTCGCCACCCCCGGACGCCTCAAGGACCTCATCGACCGCGGCGACTGCCGGCTCGACCAGGTGGCCATCACCGTCCTCGACGAGGCCGACCAGATGGCCGACATGGGCTTCATGCCGCAGGTCACGGCGCTCCTGGACCAGGTACGCCCCGAAGGCCAGCGGATGCTGTTCTCCGCGACCCTGGACCGCAACGTCGACCTCCTGGTCCGCCGCTACCTGACCGACCCCGTCGTCCACTCCGTCGACCCCTCCCAGGGCGCGGTCACCACGATGGAACACCACGTTCTGCACGTCCAGGGCACGGACAAGCAGGCGACCACCATCGAGATCGCCGCCCGCGAGGGCCGGGTGATCATGTTCCTCGACACCAAGCACGCCGTGGACCGCCTCACCCAGGACCTCCTCGACAGCGGGGTCCGCGCCGCCGCCCTGCACGGCGGCAAGTCCCAGCCCCAGCGCACCCGCACCCTGGCCCGGTTCAAGACCGGACACGTCACCGTGCTCGTCGCCACGAACGTCGCCGCCCGCGGCATCCACGTAGACAACCTCGACCTCGTCGTCAACGTCGACCCGCCCACCGACCACAAGGACTACCTCCACCGCGGCGGCCGCACCGCCCGCGCCGGCGAGTCCGGCAGCGTCGTCACCCTGGTCGTCCCCAAGCAGCGCCGCGACATGACCCGCCTCATGGCCGCCGCCGGCATCGTCCCCCAGACCACCCAGGTCCGCTCCGGCGACGAAGCGCTCCACCGCATCACCGGCGCACGCACCCCCTCGGGCATCCCCGTCACCATCACCGCGCCGGTGTCCGAGCGGCCCAAGCGCAGCGCCTCCTCCCGCGGCCGGCGCAGCCCCGCCTCGGCGGCCAGGCGCGGGGGCGCACGGCACACCTCCGTCGACGCGGCGGCCTGAGCACACCGGCCGGCCCTTGCACGCTGAACCGCCCCACCGCGGGCGGACCATTCACCTCTTCTCCCTGTGAGGCACCATGCGCTGCGTCATCGCCCGCTTCCCGTTCGACCTGACCAAGAGCGGCGTCCTGGAAGCGATGAAGGGCGTCAAGCCCGAGGAGGTCGTCGGTGAGTCCGTGATCATCGGCCGCCGCGTCTACCCCGTCAAGCAGGTCGGCCAGGTCATCACCCGCCAGGACCGCCGCGATTTCAGCGCCGGCGAAGTGGTCCGAGCCATGACCCAGCTGGGCTTCACCTGCCGCGGCCTGCCGCAGGCCGCAGCGCCCGCACGCGTCCTCAGCCCCGTCCAGCACGCCTCCGCGATGCTCGGCACCCCCGCGTCCGTCTGACCGTACGACCACGGGACGCGCGGGCCGATGCCCGGACACCGAGGAAGGCCCGACCGGCGCGCGCCGGTCGGGCCGACGCGGTTTCGGAGCCGGCGGATGGTGTAGTAGTTCCCAGGAAACGGGCCTGCCGCGTCGAGGTTGCCGTGCAGATCCGCCTTCAGGTGCCGGGCGGTGCGCTTCATCCAGAACACCATCCACGTCACCAGGCCGACGGCCAGGATCGACAGGCTGCCGCCGATGAGCGAGCCGGATTTGCCCGCACCATTACCTGATCGGGCCGCACTCTTGGTACGAAGGGTGACGGGTGCGGTCAGGATGTCGGCCGCGTCCCGGTCCGGAGCCGTTCGGCGAAGGTGCGTGCTGCGGTCAGGTCCGCGGGGTTCGGGCGTTGTTTGTTGATGCCGCCGATGAGTTTGAACGGGGCCCAAGTGTCGTACGCCCGGCACAGGAAGCTTCCCTCCACCTCGAAGCCCTTGCCTTCGAGGAGCCGGACCAGGGGGCGGGTGAACGGGCGCGGCGGCAGTTCGGGGAGCCCGCTGGTGGCGAAGACGAACGTCCGGCCCCGTCCGGCGGGCAGTGCCGCGACGCAGTCGGTCAGGCGGGGGTGGAGCCTGCCGTAGAACACGCCCGAGCCGAATCCCACGAGGTCCGCGCCGGCCAGTTCCGCCGGATCGGCCTCCTCGGGGGAGACGACCTTCGCGCCGAGTACCTGGGCCATGGCGTCGGCGACGCGACGGGTATTGCCGTGCGACACGGAGGCGCACACGATGACGGCCTTCATCTTGGTGGTCCCTTCTCTCGCTGCGCAGTGAGGACAGCGCGGCGGTGCGGGATGTGACACCACGTGGGAGTGACAGCGGTCACACGGCGTACGGGGCGTGCTCGGTCCCTTCTCCGGGCCGCGCCTACTTGGGGGTTCCCTCCGCGGAGAGCACCGGCGGGTTCAGGCAGTTGCATCCCACGACGTCGGCGGGGCCCTGTTCCGGTACCTCGAACGTCGCGGTCACGATGCGCCGCACATCGGTGCTCAGCCACCACTTGCGGCCGCCGCCCAGCAGCTGGTCGGTGTCGCGGCTCGCGGCGTCCTCGCTGCCGTACTTGAACGAGGTGGTCGGGCCCGACTTGCCCTCGCGGTGGTCGGTGCGGACGAACGAGCACGTGACGAGCGCCTTCCCGTCCGACAGTCGCAGCACCGGCAGCTCGGGCCCCGTCACCTCGAAGGCGTACCGCTGGCGGAGGTCGCCCTTCCACACCTTCTTCCCGTCCTCGGCGTTGTAGGAGTCCACGACCTCGCTCGTCAGCTCGCCCGGTACGAAGGCCTCGCTCTCAGGCTCCCCGTAGGGTGCCGTGAAACTGAGGTACTCCGCGTACTGGCCGCACACGCGCCGGTCGGATGCGGCGGTGGGGGAGAGCGTCGCGGCGCCGGCGGGCTCCCGGGCCGGCGCGGCGATCGGCCGGTCGCGGACCTCGAAGCCGTACGTGCCGTACCCGCGGTCCTCGAACTGCTCCGGCGGAAGCTGCGGAGCGGGCCGGTCGGTCGCCCACGTCCGGGCCGCGGCCTTCCAGGCGGCGCCGGGCTCCGCCTGGACGAAGTAGTACATCCCGGCCGCCCGGTCCTTCTCCGCCTTGTCCGTCATACGGAAGAGCACGGCGAACGAACGGGGGTATCCGGGCTGGTCGCGCTCGGCGGGGATCAGGTACTCGCGCCGGTACATGGCCGTTTCCGCGGTGCGCACGAGGGTGTCCGGCCACCGCTTCAGCTTGACCTGCGCCACGCTCTCCTGGAGCAGGGCCCCGGTCAGCACGGCCGACAGGGCGTTCTCGTTCCGTGCGGACGCGGCCTGCCGGAACCCTCGCGTGACGACCTCCTCGGCCTGGTCCCAACCGATCACGGTCGGGACCGGCGGGGCGAGAGAAGCAGCCCCGGCCTTCTCCTCGCCCTTCCTCTCGACCTTCGCCGGGGAACACGCCGCCAGCACCACGCACCCGGCGACCGCCGCGACCACCGCCGTCCGTACGCGCCACCGATCAGACAGGCTCCCGATCACCACTGCACATCCCCCACGAAAAAACCGCACCAAGAACAGACGCCGATCACATCACGCCATCGAATGTCCGGATACGGCGCCCCCGGCCCTTCGGATCCGGCCCGCGCGTATCCCGTAGGGCGAGCACCAGCGCGAGCAGCCCGGTGCCGCCCACCGCGGCGCCGAAGAGCAGCGCGCTCGCCGTCAGGGTGAAGTAGACGAGGCCGCCGACGGCCCGGGGCGTGTCGGGGGACATCAGGCGGGCGAGCCCGGGGCCCAGCGAGGAGGTGAATCCGCCGATCCGAGCACGCCCGCGGCCATGCCGGCCATGGGCGCCACGCTGTTGGTGAGCGCGGCCCGGCCCGCACGACACGGATGCTCCAGCTCCATGACGGCCGTACCCGCGGCGCTGGTCGCCTCACCGGTTGCCAGGCCTTGCAGCACCCGGGCGACGAGCAGGTCGCCCACTCCGTCGGCCGTGGCGATGAGGGCCATGGCCGAGGCCTCGACGGCGAGGGAGCCGATGAGGACCGGCGCGGCGCGGTTCATGAGTTCCTTCCGCACGTCGACTTCGCCGATCTCGCCGACGTGGGCTCAGGCGAGGTGGGCGGGCACGGGGTGGAGGCGGTAGGAGGCGCCGTCGGTGCGGACGATGCCTGCCGTGGGCGGGGGGAAGTGACTGCCGAGCAGGAGGGTGTCGGTCCCGCTGAGTGCGGCGAGGAGCTCGCGGCGCGTGGCGTTCGCCTGGGCGGGGTCGATGTCGACGCAGCTGTGGATGTCCGGTCGGGCGAGCTGCACGGGGTGGTGGATGCAGTCGCCCGTGATCAGGGCCGTGCTGCCCTTGCTGCTCAGCCGGACGGCGACCTGGCCGGGGGTGTGGCCGGGGGTCGGGACGAGGGTGATGCCGGCGGCGATCTCCAGCCCGTCGGCGGGGACGTCCACCAGGTCGAGGAGGCCGTGGTCGTCGATGGGGTGGATGGAATCGCGGAACATCTGCGTGCGGGGCCCGTCCAGGTCCGCGGATGCCCAGTGGTCCCACTCGGTGCGGTGGGCGAGGTACCGGGCGTTGGGGAAGGTGGGGACCCAGGAGCCCTCGTGGGAGCGGGTGTTCCAGCCGACGTGATCGGTGTGCAGGTGCGTGAGGATCACGAGGTCGATCGACTCGGGGGAGAAGCCCGCCGCTTCCAGGCGCGCGAGGTAGTCCGTACGGAGGTGGTGCCAGGCGGGGTTGGCGCGCTCCTTCCCGTTGCCGATGCCCGTGTCGACGAGGACGCGCAGTCCGCCCGCCTCGATCGCGAAGGTGTGGCTCGCCAGGCGGATGACCTGGTCCGCTCCGGCGAAGTCGGGCTGGAGCCAGGCGGATTCGGCCACGACCTCGGGTGTTGCCCGGGGCAGCAGCCAGGGGCCGGTCTGCGCGGGAAGGGCCGTCTCGTCGATGCGGCGGACGGTGATGTCGCCCAGGGTCCACGTGGGGGTGAGGCCGGGTGCTGCGGGAGTGAGGGCGTGCGAGGTCATGGGTGGCTCTCCGGTGGGGAGGGGGCGGGGGAGCGCGTGCCAGGGCGGCCGACGAGTCGGCTCTTCCTTAACGCTGAGATGTTGCGTTAAAGCTAACCGGATCTCTCGGCTAACGCAACGATTGTGCGTTAAGGCTCCGACTTCGCCACCCTCGGAGCTTTAAGGCTCAATGTTTGCGTTAGTGGCGGAGCTGGCCTACGGTGGCGCTTAACGCAAATATTCAGCCTTTGGGTGGTGTCCTCCTCGGAGGGCCGAAGCGGCGCGAAGGCGCTGCCGCCCGGAAAGGACCGTCCCGTGTCTGTTCCCGCGTTCTCGCCCGAAGGGGCCGCGGAGTCGGCGCTTCGTGCCGGCCTCTCCCTCGACAGTGATCGCCACGCAGTGGTGGCCGAGACGGCGCACCACATCATCACCGTCATCAGCCGGCTGCGCGCGCTCGACCTGGCGGAGGTCCCGCCGGCCTTCGCCTACCGCGCCGACTCGCAGGCACGGTGAAGGAGATGAAGCCCTACGAGCTGTCCCTGGCCGAGGCGTCCGCCGCCCTCGCGGACGGAAGCCTCTCGCCGGTGGAGCTGACCGATTCGGTCCTGGACCGGATCGACGCCGTCGATGCGCGGGTCAACGCCTATGTCACCGTGGCCGCCGACGCGGCGCGGGCCCAGGCCGCCCAGGCGGAGCGGGACATCGCCGCAGGCCGTCGCCGTGGCCCGCTCCACGGAGTGCCGATGGCTTTGAAGGACCTCATCGACACCGCGGGCGTGAAGACCACGTCCAGCTCCGCGGTCCGTGCCGCCCGCGTGCCCGGCGAGGACAGCATCGTGGCCGCGCGGCTCAAGGCGGCCGGCGCCGTCCTGCTCGGCAAGGTCCACACCCACGAGTTCGCCTACGGTCTGACGACCCCGCAGACCCGCAACCCCTGGAACCTGGACCACGTGCCCGGCGGCTCCAGCGGCGGTTCGGCGGCGGCGGTTGCCGCCGGAATGGCGACCTTCTCCGTCGGTACGGACACCGGCGGCTCCATCCGGGTGCCCTCCGCGCTGAGCGGCGTGGTCGGCCTCAAGCCCACCTACGGCCTCGTACCCCGGCACGGTGTCGCCTCGCTGTCCTGGTCGCTGGACCACATCGGCCCCCTCACCCGGACCGTGCACGACGCCCGTCTCGTCCTGGACGCCCTCGTCGGGCACCACCCCGGCGACCCCGCCGGCCTCGACCTCCCCTACGAGGCGCGGCTCTCCCGCCCTGGGCCCGGCCTCGAAGGGGTGCGCGTCGGTGTTCCCGTCAACCACTACTTCGACCGCGTCGACCCTCAGGTGGAAGCGGTGGTGCGCAAGGCCATCGACGACATGGCGGCCCTCGGGGCGCGGCTGGTGGACGTGGAGATCCCGATGGCCGAGTACGTCCAGGCCGTCCAGTGGGGCCTGATGGTTCCGGAGGCGACCGCCTACCACGAGCAGCACCTGCACACCACGGCCGACCTGTACGGGCCGGACGTCCGGGTGCTGCTCGAAGCGGGCGCCCTGGTCCCCGCGACCGACTACCTGCGTGCCCAGCGGGCCCGCACCCTCATGCGCGACGAGTGGAGCCGCCTCCTTCGCGACGTGGACGTCATCGCCGCTCCGGCGGTCCCGGCCACCGCGGCCAGGTCGGACCAGGAAGCCTTCCACTGGCCCGACGGGGCCACCGAGAGCGTCCCGGACGCCTACGTGCGCCTCGCGGCCCCCGCCAACATCACCGGGCTGCCCGCCCTGTCCGTGCCGGCCGGCGTCGACGCGCGCGGTCTGCCGATCGGCCTGCAGCTGATCGGCCGCCCGCTGGGCGAGGCCGCCGTCCTGCACGTCGCCGAGGCGTACGAGCAGTTGAGGGGCCCGGCTCCGATGACTGAGCAGCAGGTCGCCTGACGCGTCCAGCCTGAAGCGAATTCTTAGCGTTAGGGTGGCGGTATGAGCTCACAGCCCCGCCCCCGTCCAGGAGGGCGAAGCGCCCGCGTCCAGCAATCGGTCCACGACGCCGTGCGCGACCTGGAAGCCGAACGCGGCCGTGCGGCCCTGACCGTTCCGCTCGTCGCCAAGCGTGCGGGGGTGACGCCCTCGACGATCTACCGGCGCTGGGGCGACATCAAGGAACTGCTCTCCGACGTGGCGGTGGAGCGGCTCCGTCCGGAGGCGCCCCCGGACGACCTGGGAAGCCTGCGTGCCGACCTCGAAGCGTGGGCGGTGCAGTTCCTGGAGGAGATGTCCTCGACGGCGGGCCGGGACTACGTCCGCGACGCCCTCGGCGGGGACCCGGACGGCAGCAACGCCGGCCAGTGTTCCGCCTACGCGGTCGAGCAGGTCGAGATCATCTTGGCCCACGCGGTGGGGCGTGGGGAGCCGGTGCCGGCCGTTGACGTGGTCGTCGACCACGTCGTGGCGCCGATGATGTACCGCATCCTCTTCCGGCCCGGCCTGCTGGACGCCGACAGCGCCCGTGCCCTCGTCGACACGGCCCTGACCCGGCTGATGCCCCGGGGATGAGGCACGTGCCGCTCAGTCCATGTCGAGGTAGTACACACCTGCCTTGGCATCGGCGAAGAGGGTGAACTGGACCTGCGGGGGCGCGGTGCTGCTGTCCGCCTCCATCTCCACCGGCTCGGCGCCGACGAGCACGAACTCGCCGTAGCCGTCCAGATTCCCCGGCTCGTCGGCCACTCCGATGTGGATGGGGGTGTCGTCGGGAACCCCGGCGAGGGCGGAGCGCAGCCGTCCCGCTGTCCAGACCTGCGGCGCGTGCTCGAACGTATCAGCCATGCGCTGAGGCTAGTGGTGCAGAACGGACAGAACGGGGTACGCCACGCCGACGGCCGCGGCCGGCCTGCGGCCGTCGCCGTCTCTGTCCGGGATTGGCCGTTGAAGTTCTCGGGACGCCGCCTCTAGCCTTATTGCGACCTACTCGCAACTGCGCAGGGCACGCGTTCGAGTTGGCGGTCCTGTGCCGACCGAAGGAGGACACCGAGATGGCGCACACCGGTTGGGCCGAGCCCGAGGAACCGCAGGGCCTGAAGTCCCACACCCCGGCCGTGGACGCTCCGTTCGAGTGGCGCGAGGACCACGAGGACGAGCCCACCGAGAGCTGACCGAGAGCTGACCGCGTGGCGGGGGGCGACGGAGCGACATCGTCCCCCGCCATGCGCGGCCCGGGGGCACGGCCTCCGGACGCCTGCCACCCGATCGACGAAGAGGAGTGTGGGCTCCGTGGCAGCACCCGGCCGAGCAGCGCAACCGATCGACGTCGAGACGGCCGAGACGGACGAGACGGACGAGACGGACGAGACGGCCGAGACGGACGACGTCCAGGCGGTCGACATCGAGACGCTCGCCGGGCCCGCGCCCGGTTCCCGGCTCGACCTCGTCGACCGGGTCACGCGAGACCGGCCGCGCGTCGAGACCGTTCCCACCTGCGTCTCCTACAGCGCCCGGCTGTCCCCGCGCCCGGAGTTCGCCCGCTGGTCGGTCGAAGCGGTCACCGGAGGCGCCGCCCTCGCGGACCACGAACAGGCGCGGAAAGCCGCCATCGGCGAGGCCGTCGAACGATTCTGCGGCAACGTCGTCCCCGACACCCTGCCGGTCGCCTCGTACGCGCAGCTCGTACGAGCCGGCCGCCCGGCCGTCGACCCGCGGGAGTTCGCCCTGTACTCCCGGTCCCAGTACGCCCACCGGGGCTTTCCCTTCGTACCGATGACGCGCGAGCTGCCGATCGCATGGGTGACCGGGCACGACCCGGACGACGAGGGCGACGAGGTCCTGGTCCCGGCGTCCCTCGCCTACGTGAACTACTTCCGCGGCGCCCGCGCCGCCGAGCCCCCGACCAACTACCCGGTGCTCGCGGGCACGGCCGCCGGTACGAGCCGCGAGCAGGCGCAGCGTTCCGCCCTGGAAGAGGTACTGGAACGCGATGCCGTGACGCTGTGGTGGACCAGCGGTGCACCCGCCGCGCGGCTCGACCCCGACCCCGCCCCCCACGGCCCGCTGGCCGCCGCGCTCGGCGAGGCCGACGCCGCCGGCCTGACGGTCACCTTCCTGCGCATCCCGTCCACGGTCGGCGCCCTGGTCGCGGGGGTGTTCATCGAGGACCGTGCACGGGGTCTCGTCGCTTTCGGCAGCGCCTGCCGCGCGGCCGCCCCAACGGCGGCGGCCAAGGCGTTCACCGAGGCCCTCGGCATGCACGAGAGCGGCCTGGAACTGCTGGAGCACGACAGCGGCTTCTGGCGGGCCGTCCGCGCAGGCCGGGCGGACCATCGGCCGTACCGGCCGCTGCGCCGCGACCGTGCGTACCTGAAGGACTTCCGGCCCGACTGGCACGACGTCAACGACGTACGCCTCCACCTCCAGGTCCACCTCGACCCGGCCATGCAGGACGCCGGACTCGACCGGCTGCGCGCACCCGGAACGCCCCGCCCGGAAGCCGCGCCCGACGCCCCCGGGCCGGCCGACGCCCCCGGGCCGGCCGACGCCCCCGGGCCGGCCGACGACCTGGCACCGGCCGCCCTGCGCCGGCGTCTCGCGGAAGCGGGGATGCGCACCATCGCCGTGGACCTGACCACACCGCACGTCCGCGCCGCCGGCCTGCACGTCGCCCGCGTCATCGTGCCCGGCCTCTACTGCAACGCACCCGCCGCCTTCCCCTTCCTCGGCGGCCGCCGGCTCTACGAGGAGCCGGCCGCCCGCGGCTGGCTGCCGGGGCCGCTCACCGAGGAGGACCTGGTCCGCCGTCCGCTGCCGTTCTCATGACGGCTGACGACGGCTGGTGACGGCGGACGACGGTTTCGAGCCAACTGAACGACACCCCTTACGGCACAAGAGAGCGGAGTGAGCGCATGCGTCTCGGGCTGGCCCTGGGCTACGGCGGAGAACCCATCGAGCAGGTGCTCCCGATCGTCGAACGGGCCGAACGGATCGGCGTCGACTCGGTGTGGAGCGTAGAGGAGTACGGGCCGGACGCCGTGAGCGTGCTCGGCTACCTCGCGGCCAAGACCGAACGGATCAAACTCGGCACGGCCATCATGCAGATCCCGGCCCGCACCCCGGCCGCCACCGCCATGACCGCCATGACCCTCGACGTGCTGTCCGCGGGCCGCTTCCACCTCGGGCTCGGCCTGTCCGTGCCGTGGATCGTCGAGGGCTGGCACGGCCAGCCGTACGACAAGCCGCTGCGCCGCACCCGCGAGTACGTGGACATCGTCCGCCAGGCCGTCGCCCACGGCGGGCGCGTCGAGCACGACGGCGCCCTCTACCAGGTGCCCTACCGGGGCCCCGGCTCCAGCGGACAGGCCCGCCCAGTGAAGGCGGACATGACACCGCTGCGCCCCCACATCCCGCTGTACCTGGGCGCGATCGGACCCCAGAACGTGGCGCTGGCCGGAGAGATCGCGGACGGCTGGCTGGCCGGCCTCTACGCGCCCGAGCACGAGGCCGTTCTGACCCGTCCCCTCGACGAAGGCATCGCCCGGTCCGGCCGCACGCCCGAGGACGTCAGGATCTGCCCGATCCTGTACGTCGCCCGCGCCGACACCGTCGCAGAGGGCCGCGACCAACTGCGGCCGCTCTTCGCCCACTTGATCGGAGCCGTCGGGGCGGGAGCCCGCAACACGTACTTCGACGTGGCCTGCCACATGGGGTACGAAGGCGCCGCGCGCACCATCCGCGAACGGTTCGCCGCCGGCCACAAGGCCGAGGCGGTGACGGCGGTCCCCGACACGCTGCTCGACGAAGTGGCGCTGACGGGGCCCCTCCCGGCCATCATCGACAGGATCCTGGCCTGGAAGGACTCGCGCGTGGACACCCTCATCCTGCTCGACCGCGACATCGAGCTGCTGGAAGCCGCCCAGGCCGCTCTGTGACCGAACCCGCCCGCCCGACCGTGCGCCGGGCCTGGGCCCTGACCTACCCGTTGCTGATCGCCGGACTGACGCAGATCGTCGTCAACGTCGTCGACACGGCCATGCTCGCCCGCCTGTCCACCGAGGCCCTGAGCGCCTTCGCGCTCGCCGCCCCCGTCTACCTGGTCGCCCTGATCGTCGTACGCGGCTGGGCGACCGCCGTCCAGGTCCAGGTCGCCCAGCGGCACGGCGCGGGGCGGCCGGACGAGGTGGCCGCGGCCGTACGGGTCGGGCTGGCCGTCTCGGCCGGCGCCGGCGTGGCCGTCGGGGTGCTGCTGTACGCCACGGCCGCGCCGGTCCTGGTGCTGCTGGGCGCCCCGGACGAACTGGTCGGGCCCGGAGCGGCGTACCTGCGCGTGATGGGCTTCGCGGTGCCGTTCGCCGCCGTCTCGTTCACCCTCCAGGGGGCCTGCGCGGGCATCGGGGCCACCCGGGTCTCGATGTACACCGCCCTGCTCGTCAACCTGGTCAACCTGCCGCTCGGCCTGCTGCTGATCTTCCGGACGGGCCTCGGTGTCACCGGTGCGGCCCTGGCCACCGTGGCCGCCACGGCCGCCGGGACCGGCTACGCGGCCTGCTACAGCCGAACCCGTCTGCCGCGGTCCGGGAAGAGCGCGGACACGGCGGCCGTCACCGGGCAGCTGTGGCGCATCGGGTGGCCGGAGATGAGCACCTCGGGCATCGGCTACCTCAACGAGGCGCTGCTGGCCGGGTTCGCCGCGCGCATGGGCACGCACGACCTGGCGGCCTACCGCATCGTCGACAACCTGATCCTCGTCGTCTTCACCTTCCTCGGCTCGGCCGCCGCGGCCGTCATGATCCTGGCCGGACAGGAACTGGGCCGCGGGAACGCGGCGGGCGCGGCGGGCTGGCACCGTACCGGGCTCAGACTGATGCTGATCATGGTCGCCGTGCCCTCCGCGGTCGCGCTGGCCTTCGGCCGCCCGCTGATCGCCCTGGTCACGGACGACCCCCAGGTCGTCGACCGGGCCTGGGCCGCGACCCCGCTGGCGCTGCTCAGCCTGGCCCCCTTCGTCGTGGCCATGTCCCACGCCGCCCTGCTGCGCGCCGCGGGCGACACCCGGGCGGTCATGTTCGCCTCGGTGACCAGCGACTACCTGCTGCTCATCCCGTTGGGATGGCTCCTCGGCGTCCACCTCGGACTCGGACTGCCGGGGATCTACCTCGCCTGGATCTGCTTCGGCCTGCTGTACGCGGCCCTGCTCCAGCTGCGCTACCGGCGCCGCTTCACGCGTGCCGAAGGTCCGTTCCCCGCCCCGGCGGCGGCGCCGGCGGAGGGGTGAGCGGTACCGCGGAGCACTCGCCTGCGCGGCCTGATGCACGGCCGCGTACCTTATTGCACAGGACTTGCAATTGCGGTCTCGGTGCGAAAGGGGCTGTCGGTGGCGTGGAGCACGGGCGGGCACGCGCGGATCGGCGGCGCCGTCCGCAGGGTGTCCGGTGCGGAACTGCTGCGCCATGCCGACGGCGTGGCCCGGGTGTACGCGGACGCGTTCGGCACGGGGCCCTGGTCGCAGGACCGGGCCGCCGCGGCCCGCTACGCGGAGCGCCTCGCCGCCGACGTCGCACGTCCGGGGTTCGTGGCCGCCCTGGCCCTGGACGGGGACGCCGTACGGGGCTTCGCGACCGGCCGGCGAACCCCCGGAGTCTTCCCCTCAGGCGGGTGCCACCCCCAGGTGTCGGCAGGCCTCGGCGCCGAGCGCACGAAGCTGTGGCTGTGCGGCGCCCGGGAGGTCGACGAGCTCGCCGTCCACGGCCCGGCCCGCGGCAGGGGCCTGGGCGCGGCCCTGCTCGACGCGGTGAGCGCCGACGCGCCCGACGGCCGCTGCTGGCTGCTGACCTCCGTACGGGCCGAGGCGGCCATGTCCTTCTACCGCCGCCTCGGTTGGGCCCAGGCCACCCACCCCGCACCCGGCGGAGCCGGCTACGCGGCCTTCCTCGGCCCCCGGCACCCGGCCCGTACGGCCGTGCCCCTGCCCCTCTGATCCCCGGCCGCCCGACCCGGCCGCCTGACCCGGCCGCCTGACCCGGCCACCTGACCCGGCCGCCTGACCCGGCCGCCTGACCCGACCACCCGATCCGACCGCCCGAATCCGACGGACCGCCCTGACCGACCGGAGCACCGAGCCTTGCGTACCGCCGACATCCGCAGCAGATTCCTCGACCACTTCGCCGCGCGCGGCCACACCGTCGTCCCCAGCGCACCCCTGCCCACCCCGGACCCGACCCTGCTCTTCGCTGAACGCGGCCGCGCTGGTCAAGCAGCTCCTCGGCGGGCGCGGCGGCGGCTCCCCGGAGCCGGCCCAGGGCGGCGGCCTGCCCGCCGACCGTGTCGCCGGCGCCCTGGCGGAACTGCCCCGGCTCATCGGCAGCCGCTGACCTGCGACCGGAGGGCGTGGCCGGACACCACGCCCTCCGGAGCGGCCGCGCAGGGCGCCCGGCTTCAGACCGCCCGCGGCAGCGGCCGCTGGGGCGGACCGGTGTACGCACCGAGCGGCCTGATCAGGGCGTTGTGCCCGAGCTGCTCGGTGATGTGCGCCGTCCAGCCGGTGATCCTGCTCATGACGAACAGCGGTGTGAACATGGGGACGTCGAAGCCCATCAGGTGATAGGCCAGCGCGGCCGGGTAGTCGAGGTTCGGGTGGATGCCCTTGCGGTCGGTCATCGCGTCCCGCAGGGCCGTGTGCAGTGCCGCCAGGGTGGTGGCCTCCGGATCTCCCGCGCGGGCGACGAGCCGGTCGGTGGCCTCCTGCATGATCGGGACCCTGGAGTCGCCGCGCTTGTAGACGCGGTGCCCGAAGCCCATGATCTTGCGCTTCTCCGCCAGGGCCCGGTCCAGCCACTCGTCGGCCCGGCCGGGCTCGCCGATCTCTCGCAGCATGTGCATCACCGCCTCGTTGGCCCCGCCGTGCAGCGGCCCCTTCAGCGCGCCGATCGCCGCCGTCACGGCGCTGTAGAGGTCGGAGAGGGTGGACGTGACCACGCGGGCGGTGAACGTCGAGGCGTTGAAGCTGTGCTCGGCGTAGAGGATCATCGAGATCTCGAAGCAGCGCACCACCTCCGGAGCGGGCACCTCCCCGAAGCACATGTGGAAGAAGTTCTCCACGTACCCCAGCTCCGGATCCGGCCGTACGGGATCCCGCCCGAGCCGGCGCCGGTGATCGGCCGCGACGACCACCGGCAGCCTGGCCAGCAGCCCGAGCGACTTCGTCAGGTGCCCGGCCGTGCCCTGCTCGTCCTCGGTGGGGTCCTCGGCCCCGAAGAAGCTGACGGCGGTGCGCAGGACGTCCATGGGATGGCAGGTCCGGGGGAGTCCGGCGAGGAGTTCGGCGGTGGTGCGGTCGAGCGGGCGCAGGGCGCGTTCGCGGGCCCGGAAGCGTTCCAGCTGTCCGGGGTCGGGGAGTTCCCCGTACCAGAGGAGGTGGGCGACCTCCTCGAAGGAGCAGCGTGCGGCGAGGTCCTGGACCGGATAGCCGCGGTAGGTCAGGGAGTTGGTCTCCTCGATCACCGTGGAGATCGCCGTGGTGTCGACGACGACACCGGCGAGGCCGCGGTGGATCTCAGGGGTGGTGGCGGTCATGGCGCACTCCGGTGGGGTCAGCTGCCGGGAGGCAGGGTGAAGTCGAAGACGCTCCCGTCGAAGGCCGAGTACGCGTCGTACCCGAGGAGTTCGTAGAGCCGGGAGCGGGTCTGCATGCGGGGGAGGAGCGCTTCTTGGGTGCCCTCGGCCGCGAGCGTGCGCAGGCCGTCCTCGACCGCGCCCATGGCGAGGCGGAAGAGGGTCACGGGGTAGATCACGATGTTGTAGCCGAGGTCCTCGAGCGTGCGGGCCGACAGCAGCGGGCCCTTCCCGAACTCGGTCATGTTCGCGAGCAGCGGCACGTCGACCGCCTTGCGGAAGGCGTCGAACTCGGCTTCGCCGGCCAGGGCCTCGGGAAAGACCGCGTCCGCGCCCGCGTCGACGTACGCCTTGGCCCGGTCGATCGCCGCTCCGAGCCCTTCCACGGCGCGGGCGTCGGTACGGGCCATCAGCAGGAAGCCGTCGTCCGTGCGGGCCTCGACCGCCGCCCGTACGCGTCGGACCATCGCCTCCCGCGGGACGAGGGTCTTGCCGTCGAGGTGGCCGCAGCGCTTGGGGTTGACCTGGTCTTCCAGGTGGAGGCCGGCGAGACCGGCGTCCTCCATCAGCTGGACCGTGCGGGCCGCGTTCAGCGGCTCGCCGAAGCCCGTGTCGGCGTCGACCAGGGCGGGCAGGTCCGTGTTCCGGGTGATCTGCCGGGCGCGGGACGCGACCTCGGTCGAGGTGGTCAGGCCGATGTCGGGCAGTCCGAGGTCCGCCGCGAGCACCGCCCCCGACAGGTACACCCCGTCGAAGCCCGCGTCCTGGATCATCCGTGCCGAGTACGGGTTGACGGCGCCGGGCATCCGCAGGAGCCGTCCGGACGCCAGCTGCTCCCGGAACGCCCGGCGCCGTCCCGTCGCCGTGGTGCGGGTGTGCAGCATCAGAACAGTCCCTTCGGCAGGGTCGCGTCGTACGCGGCCGTGCGGTCCGTGTCGACCACCGGGAACAGCCCGTCGAGTCCGGCGGTGGCGAGGCCGGCGAGCCGGTGGGCGGTGTCGAGGAACCGCTCCTGGGCCTCGGCCGTGACGAGGTCCTCGGCCAGCGTGCGGAACTTGCCGACGTAGGCGGCCCGGTCGAAGGGCCGGGCACCGGCGGGGTGCGCGTCCGCGACGCCGAGCTCGTCCTCGATGACCCCGCCGTCGTCCAGGGTGATCACCAGACGGCCGCCGAAGGCCCGGCGCTCCGGGTCGGGGTCGTGGTAGCGGCGCGTCCACGCGGGGTCCTCGACGGTCGAGATCTTCCGCCACAGGGCGACGGTCTGCGGCCGCTGAGCGCGCTCGGGGGCGTAGGAGCGCTCGTGGTGCCACGTGCCGTCCTCCAGCGCGACGGCGAGGATGTAGGGGATCGAGTGGTCGAGGGTCTCCCGGCTGGCCGTCGGGTCGTACTTCTGCGGGTCGCCGGAGCCGGAGCCGATCACGTGGTGGGTGTGGTGGCTGGTGTGCAGGACGACCTCACGGATCCCGGCCGTCGGCCCGGTCTTCTCCCGCATCCTGCGGGCCAGGTCGATGATCGCCTGGGCCTGGTACTCGGCCGAGTACTCCTTCGTGTAGGTGTCGAGGATCGCGCGGGGCGGCTCTCCGGGGGCGGGCAGCGAGACCGAGTACACGGCCTGCGGGCCGTTCAGCATCCACGCCAGGAAGCCGTCCTCGCCCTCGTAGACCGGGGAGGGGGAGCCCTCGCCGCGCATGGCCCGGTCCACGGCCTCGACGGCCGCCTTGCCCGCGAACGCCGGGGCGTACGCCTTCCAGCTGGAGATCTCGCCCTTGCGGGACTGCCGGGTCGAGGTGGTCGTATGCACGGCCTGCTGCACGGCCTGGTACACGGTCGCGGTGTCCAGTCCGAGCATCGCGCCCAGCCCGCACGCGGTGGCGGCGCCGAGGTGGGCGACGTGGTCGATGCGGTGCTCGTGCAGGCAGATCCCGCGGACCAGGGCGACGTGGACCTCGTAGGCGGCGATGATGCCGCGGATCAGGTCGGCGCCCGAGCGGCCCGCGTGCTGGGCGACGGCCAGCAGCGGCGGGATGTTGTCCCCCGGATGCGCGTAGTCGGCCGCGAGGAACGTGTCGTGGAAGTCCAGCTCGCGCACCGCCGTCCCGTTGGCCCAGGCCGCCCACTCGGGCGATACGCGTGCCCCGGCGGGCAGACCGAACACCGAGGCGCCGGGAGCGCGGTGGTGCGGCGCGGCCTGGGCCCGGGCCACGGCCACCGGGCGGCGCAGCAGGGAAGCCACGGCGACCGCGGCGTTGTCGACGATCCGGTTGACGGCCATGTCGGCCACGGCCGGAGCGGCATCGGCGGCGCGGATGCCGGTGGCCGCCTCGGCCAGCTTCCAGGCGAGCTGATCCTCGCGGGGCAGCCGGTCGGCGCTGGGGTGGACGCGTACCTCGTGCTCGATCACGGAACTCCTCAGGTGCGGAAAACGGAGGTGTCGATGCCGTCACCCTTTCCCGTTTCCGGAGCCGGATCGACAGCTCCAACCTGTGGAATCCGCACCGGTGAAACGTGCGAACCTGCGAATCCTGCGAATTCGGCGAGTGTTATCTTCGCAACGGAAGCCATGGGAAACGGGGTGCTCTCGGCAGATGGGCCGTACCGCCGGACGCAAGATCTACGCCCACGCGAAGCTGCGCAAGCTGCGGCGCGAGCGCGGGATGAACCAGGTGGAGCTGGCCCGGGCCCTCGACCTCTCCACCAGCTACCTCAACCAGATCGAGCACAGCCGGCGCCCGCTCACCGCCCCCGTCCTGCTGAAGATCGCCGAGGTGTTCGGGGTCGACCCCGAGTTCTTCTCCGAGGCCGACGAGGAGCGCCTGGCGACCGACCTGCGAACGGCTCTGGCCGACGAAGCGGGCGGGGTCTCGGTGGCACCCGAGGAGATCGCGGACATGGCGAGGGACCATCCGGACATCGCACGGGCACTGGTCTCCCTCCACCACCGCTACCGCGACGCGGCCGAACGCGCCGCGGCCCTCGCCCCGCCCGGCGACTCGACGGTCGTGGTGCGGGCCGAACCGCACGACGAGGTGCGGGACTTCTTCTACGCGCACCACAACCACTTCGACGCGCTCGACACCGAGGCCCAGTCCGCGGCGGCCGCCCTCGGCGCCACCTCCGTGTCCCGCACCGCGGACCGCCTCGCGGACGCCCTCGCCGCCCGCCACGCGGTGACCGTGTACGACGCCGCCGCGGACCGGTCCGCGGACGCCCGGCGCTTCGACCGCGACCGCGGCCTGCTCTTCCTCTCGCCCTGGCTCACCGACGCACAGCGCGCCTTCCAGCTCGCCACCCAGCTCGCGCTCCTGGAACACCGGCCGCTGATCGACTCCCTCGTGGCGGGGACGCACTTCGACTCCGCCGAGTCCGCCGGGCTGGCCAGGGTCGGCCTCGCGAACTACTTCGCCGGCGCGCTCCTCATGCCGTACGACTCCTTCCGGGCGGCGGCCGAGGAACTGCGCTACGACATCGAGCTGCTCCAGGCCCGCTTCGGCGTCGGCTTCGAGACCGTCTGCCACCGGCTGAGCACCCTCCAGCGCACCGGACAGCGCGGCGTGCCCTTCTCGTTCCTCCGGGCCGACCGCGCCGGGAACATCTCCAAACGGCAGTCCGCAACCGACTTCCACTTCTCCCGCCTCGGCGGCACCTGCCCGCTGTGGACCGTCTACGAGGCCTTCTCGGCGCCCGGGCGGATCCTGACCCAGGTGGCGGAGATGCCCGACGGGAAGAAGTACTTCTGGATCGCCCGCACCGTCACCCGCGGCGGCTACGGACACCGGGCGCACCGGGCCGAATTCGCCGTCGCCCTCGGCTGCGAACTGCGCCACGCGTCCCGGCTGGTGTACGCGCAGGGGCTCGCCGTGGCGGATCCGGCGGCCGCGACACCGATCGGCCTCGGCTGCCGCATCTGCGAACGCCGCGACTGTGCCCAGCGGGCCAGGCCGCCGGCCGGAGGCAGGCTGGCGGTGGACCCGGACCGGCAGACCTACGTCCCCTACCCGGTTTCCGGCAGCGAGTGACCTTCGCAAGGTTGGCAAAACGGCCGTAGAAGATTCGCAGAACTTGGCACTCATCCCTTCTTGAGGGCACTGAGTGCCACTGCCAGAGTCTGTGGTGCGGCCCGCCGGACCCGGCGGCCGAGGCAGCGGAACGGGCCCGATTCACGCCCTGATTACGGACAACCCGCCCCCCCTGCCCCGGCCGCCCGGCAACATTGCTCAGCTCGGCCCACGGGCGGGGTCGGCGGCCGCGATCTCCTACTCAGGCACAGGGTGCCAATGCACTGGGCGATGGTTCAGAGCATTCGCAGACCCAGCGATCACGGAAACGGTGACGGTCATGGCAGAGGCGAACACGACGGCGGCGGCCCAGCAGCTGGAGGAGCGGTGGGCCACCGATCCGCGGTGGGCCGGTATCGAGCGGACGTACAGCGCCGAGGACGTGGTGCGGCTGTCCGGCAGCGTCCGTGAGGAGCACACGCTGGCCCGTCGGGGTGCCGAGCGGCTCTGGCGGCAGCTGCACGAGCGGGACTACATCCACGCGCTGGGCGCGCTGACCGGAGGTCAGGCCGTCCAGCAGGTCCGGGCGGGTCTGCAGGCGATCTACCTGTCGGGCTGGCAGGTCGCGGCCGACGCGAACCAGGCCGGGCACACCTACCCCGACCAGAGCCTCTACCCCGTCAACTCCGTGCCCCAGGTGGTGCGCCGGATCAACAACGCGCTGCTGCGCGCCGACCAGATCGCGACGGCCGAGGGCGGTACGGACACCACGGACTGGCTCGCGCCGATCGTGGCGGACGCGGAGGCCGGGTTCGGCGGCCCGCTGAACGCGTTCGAGCTGACGAAGGCGATGATCGCGGCGGGCGCGGCCGGCATCCACTACGAGGACCAGCTGGCCTCGGAGAAGAAGTGCGGGCACCTCGGCGGGAAGGTGCTGGTGCCGACCTCGCAGCACATCCGGACCCTGAACGCGGCCCGTCTCGCGGCGGACATCGCGGACGTGCCGACGCTGGTGATCGCCCGTACCGACGCGCTGGCCGCGAACCTGCTGACCAGCGACGTGGACGAGCGCGACGCCCGGTTCGCGACGGGGGAGCGCACGGCGGAGGGCTTCTACCGCGTCCAGAACGGCATGGCTCCGGTCATCGCCCGCGGTCTGGCCTACGCCCCGTACGCCGACCTGATCTGGGTCGAGACGGGGACTCCGGACCTCGCGCAGGCCCGGGAGTTCGCCGAGGCCATCCACGCGCAGTACCCGGACCAGATGCTCGCCTACAACTGCTCGCCCTCCTTCAACTGGAAGGCAGCGCTGGACGACGACCAGATCGCCAAGTTCCAGCGGGAGCTGGGTGCGATGGGCTACCGCTTCCAGTTCATCACGCTGGCCGGCTTCCACTCCCTCAACCACGGCATGTTCGACCTCGCCCGCGGCTACGCGGAGCACGGCATGACCGCGTACGTGGACCTCCAGGAGCGAGAGTTCGCCGCGCAGGAGCACGGCTTCACGGCCGTCAAGCACCAGCGCGAGGTCGGCACCGGCTACTTCGACCTCGTCTCCACCGCCGTCAACCCCGCCTCCTCCACCACCGCGCTCGCCGGCTCCACGGAGGAAGAGCAGTTCCACTAGGCAGCGCCGCCCGAGCCGCTGCGCGGGAGCCGGACCATCGTCCGCATCCGGCTCCCGCGGGGCTCCCCGCCCTGCCACCCTCCCCGCACCCCTCCCTGCACCCCTCCCGCCCCGCCTCCGCCTCCGCCTCCATCAGGAGACCGCATGTCCACCACCGCAACCACGCACCCGGTCCTGGTCCTCGCGGCACCGGGCGAACGCCATGACGAGATCCTCACCCCGGACGCGCTCGCGTTCATCGGCCGGCTCGACGCCGCCTTCGAACCCCGCCGTCTGGAGATCCTCAAGGAGCGGCGCCGCCGGAAGGACCGCCTGGTCGCGGGCACACCGCTGGACTTCTCCGTCGCCACGTCCGCCGTCCGGGCCGACCCCGACTGGCGCGTCGCACCGCCCGCCCCGGGTCTCCTCGACCGCCGGGTGGAGATCACCGGGCCGCCGGACCGCCGGATGACCGTCAACGCCCTGAACTCGGGGGCCCGCGTGTGGATGGCCGACTTCGAGGACGCCACCGCACCCACCTGGGACAACGTCATCGGCGGCCAGCTGAACCTGCTCGACGCCATCGAACGGCGCATCGACTTCACCACCCCCGAGGGCAAGGAGTACCGCCTCCGCGAGCAGGTCGCGACCATCATGGTCCGCCCGCGCGGCTGGCACCTCACCGAGGAGCACCTGGAGATCGACGGACGGCCCGTCTCCGCTTCCCTCGTGGACTTCGGCCTGTACCTCTTCCACTGCGCCCAGCGGCAGATCGACGCCGGGTACGGCCCGTACTTCTACCTCCCCAAGCTGGAGAACGCCTACGAGGCCCGCCTCTGGAACGACGTCTTCCTCCTCGCCCAGGAGCTCCTCGGCCTACCCCGGGGCACGATCCGCGCCACCGTCCTCATCGAGACCATCACGGCCGCGTTCGAGATGGAGGAGATCCTCCACGCACTGCGCGAGCACAGCGCGGGCCTCAACGCGGGCCGCTGGGACTACCTCTTCAGCCTCATCAAGACCTTCGGACACCGTACGGACTTCCAGCTGCCGGACCGTGCCGCGGTCACCATGACCGCCCCCTTCATGCGGGCCTACACCGAACTCCTCGTCCGTACCTGCCACAAGCGCGGCGCCCACGCCATCGGAGGCATGGCCGCCCACGTCCCCAGCCGCGACGCGGAGGCCAACAGCGCCGCGCTCGCCAAGGTCCGACTCGACAAGGAGCGCGAGGCCGAGGACGGCTTCGACGGATCCTGGGTCGCCCACCCCGGGCTCGTCCCCGTCTGCCGCGACGTCTTCGACGGGGTCCTCGGGAACCACCCGAACCAGCTGGACCGGACCCGTGAGGACGTCGAGGTCGCCGCGGCGGACCTGCTGTCCGTCCGCCGCATCGCCGCCCCGCCCACCCACGAGGGCATCCGCTCCAACGTGGCCGTGGCCCTGCGCTACTTCGACGCCTGGCTGCGCGGCAGCGGAGCCGTCGCCCTGAACGGGCTGATGGAGGACGCCGCGACCGCCGAGATCGCACGTGTGCAGATCTGGCAGTGGCTCCGCCACGACCGAGTGGAGCGGGGTACCGTCATCGACCTGCTCGACGCCGAATGCGCGGCGCTGGACGCCGAGGACTCGCAGGCGCTCGTACTGGAAGCCCGGGAGGTCTTCGTGGACAGCGCACTGTCCGTGCAGCTCCCCGCCTTCTTCACCTGCGACGCCTACACCCGCCACCTCGTCCGCCGCGCCCCCGCGCAGGTGAACGCGTGAGCGCCGTCGCGGGAGCGGCCCGCATCCGGCGCGTCGGGGTGGTCGGCGGCGGCCAGATGGGCGCCGGCATCGCCGAAGTGTGCGCCCGCGCCGGCCTCGACACCGTCGTCGCCGAGTCGGACGCCACCGCCGCCCGCTCGGCCCGGGAGCGGGTCGCCGTCTCCCTGGAGCGGGCCGTCCAGCGGGGCAAGCTGGACCGGATCTCCGCAGAAGACGCCCTGGCCCGGCTCGTGTTCACCGGGGACCTGGAGGACCTGGCCGACCGGCAGCTCGTCATCGAGGCCGTCACGGAGAACCCGGACGCGAAGACGGAGGTCTTCACCGCCCTCGACAAGATCGTCGAGGACCCGCAGGCCATCCTCGCCACGAACACCTCCGCCATCCCCGTCATGCGGCTGGGCATGGCCACCGGCCGCGCCGACCGGGTCGTGGGCCTGCACTTCTTCAACCCCGTGCCCGTGCTCCCGCTCGTGGAGGTCGTCTCCTCGCTGCACACCTCGGCCGACACCCTGGCCGCCGTCGAAGGCTTCGCCCGCGACGCGCTGGGCAAGACCACGGTCCGCTCCCAGGACCGGGCCGGCTTCGTCGTCAACGCGCTGCTGATCCCGTACCTGTTGTCGGCGATCCGGATGGCCGGGTCCGGGTTCGCGAGCGCCGCCGATGTCGACGCCGGCATGGAACTGGGCTGCGCCCACCCCATGGGCCCGCTCAAACTCGCCGACCTGATCGGCCTGGACACGGTCGCGGCCATCGCGGAATCGCTGTACGCCGAATTCAAGGAACCGCTGTACGCCCCGCCCCCGCTGCTCCGGCGGATGGTGCAGGCGGGGCTGCTGGGCCGCAAGAGCGGCCGCGGGTTCCACACGTACGGCCGGGGCTGAGGGCCCCGGCACGGTCTCCGGGCTGAGGGTGCGCCGGAGGCACGCAGGAACGGTGGGGGTGCGGCGAGTGGTGTCGCCGCGCCCCCACCGCGTCTGCTTTAGAACGAGGTCCAGGTGAAGGCGACCTGGTCACCGGCGTTCAGCTTGAACTGGCAGCCGCCGACGGGCGTCGGGGTGCCGTTGACGGAGATGCTCCAGTAGGCGGAGCCGCCCCCGCTGACGTTCTTGATCGTGTCGACGGAGAAGTCGTCGAACGAGGCGTACCAGGTGCCGTCCCAGGTGAAGTTCTTCTTCTTGGCGGCGTCGTCCAGCGCGGCGGTGGGCGTGGGCACGGCGCTCGGGTTGGCCGAACCGTTCGTGCCGTCGCACTTGTGCGTGCCGCCGGTGGCGGTGGTGACGTCGTGGCCCTTGGTCTTTATCTTGCCCTTGAACAGCAGCCCGCTCGGACCCTGCACCGTGAGGCTGACCTTGACCGGGGCGTTGGAGTGGGGCACCGGCTCGGCGTGGGCGACGGCCGGCGCGGTGGCGAGCGCGAGCCCCAGGGCGGCCGTCGTGACGAGGGTGCGACGGACGAGGTTCGGGCGCATGGAATGCCTTTCGAGCGGGGAGGGCGCACAGCACGCCCCTGCTCCGCACGACATCCCCCGGCAGCGCCGCTCCCTCCGCGGCGGCGGGGACGGGGCCGTCGGTGATCCGGCGACTCAAGGCTCCGCGCTGTAGACCGTGACAGTGGAAGCGGTACGAGCCGCACGCCGGGCGCCCCGGCTCGCGACGCGGATGCGCCCCACACGGTTGCAGGTCAGCGCCGGATTCCCACCGGCTTCCCCCAGGTCATACGGCCATTCAGTTGTCGTTGTCGCCCGGTGCGACCGGGCAGATGAATCGTACGGTCGTAACAACGTGCTGACCAGTGGCGACTTTCCGGCTCCACGGCGTGCGAGCGCGGACGGGGCGCCCCCTCGTCAGCCGGCGTTGTGCATACGGGCCGGGCTGCACTCCACGATTTCCCGCGCCGCGCGCAGCCTGCTGGGGTGGTCCCCGAGCAGCCGGGTGGTGATCAGGATCGCGTAGAGGATGCCGACGCCCTCGTCCTTCAGGTGCTGTTGGACGGAGTCCATGTCGGCGCCGGCGTCCAGCAGCCTCCGACATGCGTCGATCCGATCGCCGATCTGTTCGGCGCGCTCGGGCGTCAGTCCGTGAACGTTGGCGAGGAGTTCTTCCACGGTGGGGCTTGGCATGTCCGGATCTTCTCAGCGCTGCCGCGTCGCTCGCATCCGGTTTGGCGTTGGCGCGATGTCGGGTTGGATGGGGCCGTGGCAAGACGACCCAAGCCGAAGAAGAAGCGCCCGGCCCTCGGCATACCGAGCGAGATCATCCTGCTGACGGGACAGGGCGTGTGGCCGTACACGTTCCTCGCCGACGACGGCCTGGGCGGCTGCGGCAAGGTCGCGATGCCGTCCGAAGCGGCCGTCGAGGAGGTCCAGGCGGCGCTCTTCACACCCCTGGCGGACCTCGCTCGCACCCACCACGGGATCGAACTCGGTGCCGCATGGTCCTCGCTGACCCACGACTCGTGGGTGGGCCGTGTCCGGCGCGTCGCCGGCCCCCCGAGCTCCGGTGCTGTGACGGATGACGGATGACGGATGACGGATGACGGTTGCCGGGCCTGATGCCGTGCCGGCAGAACTGTTCGGTGGACCTTTCCGAGGGGCTGGCCGACCCGTAGCGGCCGGTCGGGGCTGGTTGGTCAGACGGTGTCCGTCGGTAGCCAGGAGCCGTGTAGGCCTAGTGGGACTCGGACCGGGATGCGGGCGCGGGCCATGGGGCCCGCGGCGGGGTCCTGGGCCGGGATGACGAGGAACCACGCGGAGCCGTTGGTGCGGTCGGTGGCGAAGGTCAGCCAGTAGCCGTCCTCCTCCGAGTCCTGCCCCGGCGCCGGTGCGAAGACCGGCTCGCCGACGGACAGGTCGCCGGCATCCCAGACGCGGTAGGTGCCCGTCTCGGTGTCGTGGAAGCGTACGGCGTCGTACTCGCCGGGCAGCAGGTCCGTCCGGCCGGTCTCGGTGGCCAGCGCGGCGTAGCGGTGGCGCCGGCCGATGCGGCGGTCGTCGATGCGCGGGAACTCCACCCGGGCGTCGTCCAGCGGGGTCCGGGCCATGCTGCCCGCCACCGGGTCGATGCGCGCCCGTACGAGTCCACCCGTCGCGGGGGCGGCGCCGGGCTCCGGCTCCCCGCCGACGGTCAGCCGGCTCCACTGCACGTAGTCCAGGACCACCGGGGCGTCCGGGCCGGGTCCGTCGTCGTACGCGTTCACCGTGTGCCAGAGCCAGAACGCCTCGTCGGCGGCCCAGCGCGGCGGTCCGCCGTCGCGCGGGACGAGGACCACGCGGGTCCCGCGCTCGGGCCGCCAGGCGAGGAACGAGCCGCCCGCCATGGCCCCCGCCAAGTCGAAGAAGGCGGGTGCGAGGACGATGACCGCGTAGCGCTCGGTCAGGGCCATGTCGTGGATCATCATCGGCTCGTCCACGCCGTCGACCGGCGTGGGCCCCCGGGTGACCGCGCCGTCGCGGCCGATGACCGACCAGGTCAGGTACGGCGCCTCCAGGCCGTAGCAGAAGACGACCATCTCGCCGGTGACCGGATCGATCTTGGGGTGCGCGGTGATGCCCATCGGCAGGGCGCCGTCGAAGTCCTCACGGCCGAGCGTCTCCAGGCCGGCGCCGACGCGGAAGGGGCACGCGGACTCGGCGAGCGCCAGCAGCCGGCCGCCGTGCCGTACGACGTTGATGTCCGGCATGTCCCTGAAGGTGCCCGCGAGTTCGGGCCCGACCTGCTCGGCGTCCGGCATGATCATCGACTCCAGGCCGCCCCACAGGGCCCGGCCGGCCCGCTCCTCGGCGCGCAGCGCGGGGGTGCGCACGAAGCGGTTGCGGTAGCGGGCGCGGCCCTGCGAGAGCCAGACCCCGTGCAGCATGCCGTCCCCGTCGATGGGGTACAGGTACGAGCCGATCGGGGTGAATCGGGGATTGGGCCCGTTGCGCAGGTACAGCCCGTCCAGCGCCGACGGGATCTCGCCGGTCACCTCGAGGTCGGCGACGTCGACCTCCTCGCTCACCGGCGCGAACGATCCCAGCAGGTGGGGAACCCGGGTGGGGTCGAAGCGCGGCGGCGTGTGCGTGTTCACGGGACCTCCCGAGGCGTGCCGGCTTCGGTCATACCGGCACTTCCCAGTGAAACGCGCCGGCCGGGCCCCTGCCAGCCGTCGGCCACCCGAGGCCCGGCGGACCCGGCCCGGCAGGGGGCCGAGGCCGGGAAGGGGCCGGGGCCGGGAAGGGGCCGAGGCCGGGGCGGCCGGATCGGGATGCGGCCCCCGTGGCATTCGCCTGATGCGCCCGATGGCCCGGGTCAGGCGGGCTCGGTCAGGTTCGGGACTACGGTGCGGAGCTGTTCGGCGGTCAGGGCGCCGGCCCTGACCAGGGTGGGTGTGGGGCCGGTGACGTCCACGATCGACGAGGGGACGAGGGCGGCGGTCGGGCCGCCGTCGAGGTAGACCGCGACGGTGTCGCCCAGCATGCGCCGGGCGGCGTCGCAGTCCTGCGGGGCCGGGTGTCCCGTGAGGTTGGCGCTGGAGACGGCCATCGGACCGGTGTCGTCGAGGAGTTCGAGGGTGAGGGGGTGGTGGGGCATGCGGACGGCGACCGTGCCGTGGGTGTCTCCGAGGTCCCACTTCAGCGTCGGCTGGTGCCGGGCGACGAGGGTGAGAGCGCCGGGCCAGAAGGCTTCGACGAGCTTCCAGGCGATGTCCGGGAGGTCGGTGACGAGGTCGTCCAAGGCGTCCGGGGAGCCGACGAGGACGGGTGAGGGCATGTGGCGGCCCCGTCCCTTGGCGTCGAGCAGAGCGGCGACCGCGCGCGGATCGAACGCGTCGGCGCCGATGCCGTAGACGGTGTCGGTGGGCAGCACCACGAGCCCGCCGGATCGCACGGCCGCTGCGGCCGCGCGCAGTCCGGCCGTGCGTTCGGATGTCATCGAGCAGTCGTACCGCTCCGCCACGGCTTCGTCCTTCGGTTTCGGTGGTTCTCGGTTCCGGTCCCCGTCCGGGTCCTCGGGGCATCGTACGCAGAGGTAGCGAGCCGCCGAGCACCTTCGGCCGGGCACCCTCGCCGGACCGGGGCGGCTCCGGTGCCGAGTTCAGCCGAATGGGTGATCGGGCGGACGGTGCGACGGGCTGCGGATCATGCGGGGAGGGTCATCAGGAGCAGGGGGTTCGTGGTGGGCTGTGGGGATCCGCCGGCCGGTTCGAGGGTGAGTCCGACGGCGTCGGCGTCGGCGGTGTCCCCGTTGATCAGGACGCTGCCGTCCTGGTGGATGAACCCGGCCGGGCGCATGGTGCCGTCGTGGGACAGCCACAGCTGGTAGGTCTTGCCCGCGGCCGGGGCGGGCAGGCCGGCGGCGGTGAAGACGGCCTTGTTCTGCCGGTCGGAGGCGACGACGGTGGTGAAGGCCCCGTTGCCGGCCCGGCCGTGGACGGTGCGGGCGTCCGGGGCGGCCAGGACGGTGCTGACGGCGTCGAGTTGCCGCTCGCTCTGCCGGGCCCGCTGCTCGAGCTGCCGGTTCTCCTGGTGCTGCCAGGCGGCCAGCCCGGCGAACGACGCGGCGGCGACCAGGCTCGCGGCCAGGGCCACGGGCAGGGCCTTGCGCCGCAGCACACCGCGGAGGGCGGTCGGGGCGGCCGCGGGGACGCGGGGCGGGAGCTGGCGCACGTGGTCGATGTCCGCCATCGTCCGCGGCTTCATCGCGGCGGGCGGGGCCTGGGCCGTGGCGGCCGCCAGTCGGGCGGCCGTGGCCTGGAAGTCCGCCACGTCGTGCCGGCACGCCTCGCACGCGGTCAGGTGCGCGGCGAACTCTTCGCGCTCGCCCGGGTCGAGGGCGTTCAGCGCGTACGCGGCTGCGAGGACATGGATGTCGGACGCGTGGTGATTCATGCGGTCACCCCCATGCAGTCGCGAAGCCGGATCAGCCCGTCGCGCATGCGTGTCTTGATGGTGGGAAGCGGCGTGCGAAGCGTTTGGGCGACTTCACGGTAGGTCAGCCCCCGGTAGTAGGCGAGGGTCACGGCCTGACGCTGGAGCTCGGTCAGGCCGCGCAGACAGCGCCGTACCTGTTCGCTCTCCAGCCGGGTCTCGACCTGCTCGGCGACCTGGTCGAACGCCGTCTGGTGTTCGCGGGCGGCCTGGGCCTGGTCGCGGTCGGCGGCCGCTTGGGCGGAGCGGACGCGGTCCACGGCCCGGCGGTGGGCGATCGTCGCCGCCCACGTGTGCACGCTGCCGGCGTCGGGCCGGTAGCGGGCGGCCTGCCGCCACAGGTCGATCATGACCTCCTGGGCGACCTCCTCCGACTGGGCCCGGTCGCGCACGACTTTGATGATGATGCCGAAGACCATCGGTGCGAGGGCGTCGTACAGGGCGGAGAAGGCCTGCTTGTCGCCGTGTGCCACTTTCTGCATGACCTCGGCGAGACCGGTGTGGCCGGTGTGGCCCGTGCCGCCGAACGGGAGCGGTTGGTTCACCGGCCGGGCTCCGGCTGTGGCGACCAGGCGAAGGGGCGTCGGCCGGCGTCGGCCGTCCGGGAGTGGGGTGTCCATCGCATAGTGGTCCTTGTCGGTAGGGCGTGGGCTGGACCGCCACCGCGGGGCGGTCCGGCCCCAGAGCCGTTCGGGGTGCCTGAGTCTTCTTCGTAGCGGACGTACGTGCGGATGGGCGGGCATTCGGCTACGGGTTCACCCGCGTCGGGCCTCAAGGCGTGGGCCAGGTGATCACCGCGATGACCTGTTTGCCGCGGGGCGAGGGGTCGACGAAGATCTCCGCCCCCAGGGCACGGATGATCTCCAGCCCCCGGCCCCCGCAGGACAGCGGCCCGTGGCCGGCGCGGTGCCGGGGCAGTGCGGGGGAGGCGTCGCCGACGGCGATGCTCGCCCGGCCCGCCTCCATGCCGAGGGTGAGCCGATAGGGCGGTCTGCCGTGCCGGACGGCGTTGGAGGCCAGTTCGGAGACGATCAACAGGATGTCGTCGGCGGTGCCGTACGGGCAGTGGCCGTCGTGGGTCGCGACCATCCGTGCGGCCAGCTCGCGGGCCGCTCGGGCGGCCTGCGGCCCCGGGGGCAGCACGTGGTGCACCGTTGACGGCCGCGTGGGATGCGTGGTTGCGGTGTCCATGGCGTTCCTCGCCGTGGGGCCCTCGGGTGAGGGCGAAGCAGAAGGGGGACGGTGTCCAGCCCGGCTCTACCACCTGTGGTGGCAGTTCCAGTGGGCGGAACCCATTGGAGCGTCACCACTGATTCGGTACGAAAGGTGTGAAGGATTGCCAAAGGACTTGGCCCTTGGCGGCATCGGGCAACAGCGGATGTGACTCGTTCGGGTGTCGGGCCAATCCGCCGGGCGGCGGTCACCGAAGCCAGGGTGTGAGCAGCTTCCGCAACACCATCGCCCGCACCGCCGCCGGCGGGGCGGCCGGACTTCTGGCCGGGTTCACCGCGCTCGCCGTGGCCGAGCTGGTCGCCGGCGTGGTGCGGCCGGCCGCAGGGCCGGTCACCGTCGTGGGCGGCGCGGTCATCGACCGGACCCCGGCCGCGGTGAAGGACTTCGCGATCCGGGCGTTCGGGGAGAACGACAAGCTCGTCCTCCAGCTCGGCATCCTCGCGCTGCTCGCCCTGTTCGCGCTCTTCCTGGGCGTCCTGGCGCTGCGCTACCGGCGGGTGGGGGCGGCCGGGGTCCTGGTGTTCGGGGCCGTCGGCGCCGCCGCGGCCCTGAGCCGGCCCGACTCCGCGGGCCCCGCCGACGCGTTGCCCTCCCTGGCCGGTGCGGTGGCGGGTGCTGCCGTGCTGTACCTCCTGGCGGGCCGGGCCACCCGCGCCGGCTCCCCGGCGGGTGAGGAGGGCGCGGACGGGGACGGAAGCGGCGGGGACGGGGGCGGGGGCGGGTGGAACCGGCGGGGGTTCCTGACCGCGGCGGCCGTGACCGCCGCGGCCGCCACCGGAGCCGGGGCGCTGGGCCGCACGCTGTCCGGCCGGCGGGGCCGAGGCGCCATCGCCTCCCGCAGCGGCCTCACCCTGCCCGCCCCTGCCTCTCCCGCACCGGCCGTTCCCTCTGGAGCGGAGCTGAAAGTGCCGGGGATCGGCGCGTTCACCACACCGAACCGGGACTTCTACCGCGTCGACACCGCCCTCGTCGTGCCCCGGGTCGACGCCGGTGCCTGGCGGCTGCGCATCCACGGCAAGGGCGTCACGCGGCCCCGTACCTACACCTTCGAGCAGCTCCTGGCCCGCCCGCTGATCGAACGCCACATCACGCTGACCTGCGTCTCCAACGAGGTGGGCGGCCCCTACCTCGGCAACGCCCGCTGGCTCGGCGTTCCGCTGGCCGGCCTGCTCGCGGAATGCGGGGTCAAGCCGCCGTCGAAGGGCGGGCAGGCCGATCAGCTGGTGGCGCGCTCCGTGGACGGCATGACCCTGGGCTCCCCGGTCGAGGACGTCATGGACGGCCGGGACGCGATGCTCGCCGTCGGGATGAACGGCGAACCGCTGCCCTTCGACCACGGGTTCCCCGTCCGCATGCTTGTCCCCGGCCTCTACGGCTACGTCTCCGCCTGCAAGTGGATCGAGGACATCGAGCTGACGACCTTCGACGCGTACGACCCGTACTGGGTCAAGCGCAAGTGGGCCCGTCGGGCGCCGATCAAGACGCAGTCCCGCATCGACACCCCCAAGCCCTTCGCCCGCCCCGCCACCGACGGCGGCACCGTCATGGTCGCCGGCGTCGCCTGGGCCCAGCGCCGCGGCATCACCCGCGTCGAGGTCCGTATCGACGACGGCCCCTGGCAGGACGCCGACCTGGCGGCCCAGGACACCGTCGACACCTGGCGCCAGTGGTCCTACCGCTGGCAGGCCACCCCGGGCGGCCACACGATCACCGTCCGCGCCACCGACGGCACCGGTCAGACGCAGACCGATCAGCGCACCCGGACCGTCCCCGACGGGGCCAGCGGCCACCACAGCGTCTTCGTCACCGTCGCCTGAGACCACGCCCCGCGAACCGAACCAACCGAGCCAACCGAACCAACCGAACCAACCGAAACACGCGAACCCAGCGAATCACGCGAACCAACCGCACCATCCCAAGGAGAAACCGATCATGAACAGCATCAAGATCCGTCGTACCGGGATCGCCGTCGCCGCAGCCGTCCTGCTGCCCTTCTCGCTGGCCGCCTGCTCCGACTCCTCCGGCGACACCAAGGCCGCCGCCCCCACCGCGGCCGCCGGAGACGCGGCCAACACCGGCGAAGCCCCGGCCGCCGGCTCGACGACGGGTGACGAGCCGTTCGGCCCGGCCTGTTCCGGAGTCCCGAAGCAGGGCGCGGGCTCCTTCGACGGCATGGCCAAGGACCCGGTCGCCACCGCCGCCTCCAACAACCCGGCCCTGTCGACCCTGGTCGCCGCGGTCAAGCAGGCCGGGCTCGTGGACACCCTGAACAACGCGCAGGACATCACCGTCTTCGCCCCGACCAACGACGCCTTCGC
>NZ_JBHXNP010000084.1:0-42372 GCF_042719495.1 Streptomyces sp. NPDC058525 | reverse complement strand
CCGGTCCGGGTGGCGGTCCGGGCGGCGGTCCGGGCGGCGGTCCGGGCGGCGGTCCGGGCGGCGGTCCGGGCGGCGGTTCGGGCGGCGGTCCGGGCGGCGGTTCGGGCGGCGGTTCGGGCGGCGCAACGCGTCCGCTCGTGTCCGGCGGGCGGCCGCCGCTGCCGCGCCCCGGCCCCCGGTCGTACGCCACGGCCGGCCGGCGGACGCGGATGTACGGCGAGCAGCCGGCCGCCGCGGAGCGGTGGCTGTGACCGGCGAGCCGCGCCCCGGCCTCGGCTGCGTGGGCGCCCCCAGGCTGCTGGCCGGCCTCGACCGGATCCCCCGGCTCGACCGCTCGGCCCATCTCACGGCGCACGGTGTTCTGCCCCGGTACCGCCCGGACGAACTCGTCGGCCTGGCCGACGACATCGACCTGCGGGGCCGCGGCGGAGCCGGCTTTCCGTTCGCCCGCAAACTGCGGGCCGTCACCCGCTCGGCCCGGGGGCGGGACGCTCCCACGGCCGTGGTCGTCAACGGCAGCGAGGGCGAGCCGAGTTGCCTCAAGGACACCGCGCTGCTGCTGCACGCCCCGCATCTGGTGCTCGACGGGGCCCTGCTGGCCGCGGCGGCCCTCGGCGCCGACGACGTGGTGGTGGCCGTCACCCGGGAGGACGTGGAGCAGTCGGTGCGCGACGCCGTGGCGGAACGCGGCCCGGCCGGGCGCCGGGTGCGCGTGGTGCGGCTTCCCGAACGCTTCGTCACCGGGGAGGGGACGGCACTGGTCAGCGGTCTGAACGGCGGGCCGGTGCTGCCGTCCGGCCAGAAGGTGCGGACCAGCGAGCGGGGGCTGGGCGGTGTGCCCACCCTGCTGTCGAACACCGAGACCTACGCGCAGCTCGGCGTCGCCGCCCGGCTGGGCGCGCAGGAGTACCGCTCGGCCGGCCTGCCGGCCGAGCCGGGCACGGTGCTGCTGACCGTGGCCGGTTCCACGGTGGTCGAGACGCCGACCGGCGCCTCGCTGGCGTACGTACTGGAGCTGTGCGGTACGGATCCCGGGCAGGGCGTCCTGGTCGGCGGCTACCACGGCAGATGGCTGGACCCGGTGTCCGCGCGCTCGGCCCTGGTGTCCCGGCAGTCCCTGGCGGCCTTCGGAGCGGTGCTGGGGGCGGGGGCGGTACTGCCGCTGCCCGAGGACACCTGTCCGGCCGGTGAGGTCGCACGGGTGACCCGGTGGATGGCGAAGGAGTCGGCGGGCCAGTGCGGGCCCTGCGTACGGGGGTTGCCGGCGCTGGCCGACGTACTGGACGACGTCCTGCGCGGCGGGGGCGGTGCGGCGATCGAGACGGTGGAGGCGCGCATGACGGCGGTCCGCGGCCGCGGTGCGTGCAGCCATCCCGACGGCACCTCGCACTTCGTCGCCTCAGCGCTGGCCGCCTTCCCCGACGAGTTCCACGACCACGCCTTCGGCAGCGGGTGCGGCCGGCGGGTGCTGGGCGCGCTGCCGCTGCCGCGCGACGAGAGTCCCGAACGGCTCGTCGTGGACTGGACGCTGTGCAAAGGGCACGGGCTGTGCGTGGACATCCTCCCCGATGTCGTACGGCTCGACGCGGACGGCTACCCGGCCAAGGCGTCCATGCCGGTGCCCGCGCGGCTGCGGCCGAAGGCGCTGCGCGCGGTACGGCGCTGCCCGGCGCTCGCGCTGCGCATCCAGGACTGAGCCGGTGCACGTACGCGGCCCGTCCCCCGGTTCATTTCTTGGCGCGATCCGACAAATTCCCTGTGAATTGCGTCGGCACCGCTCCCGGCCCCGTATCAATTACGGCAGGGACGAACGGAAATCACTGGACCGGACCTGAAGGAGAGATCGTGAAGAAAATGCGTCGTGAGATATTCGCCGGGTCGGCAGCGGTCGCGGTACTGCTGCTGACCGCCGGATGCGGATTCGCCGACAAACCTCCGGGCCAGGGGAATGCGGTACAGCCGGCGGGTGACAGCAAGAAGGTCGGATCCGTGTACGGGGCGGACGGCGGGGACGGCGCGTACGGGTCGGGCTCGGGGGCGGATCCCGCCTACGGGGACGGCGGCTCCGGCGCCCTTCCGGCGGGCGGCGCCGACAAGGGCGGTCCGGCCGGGGAGCTGAAGGTGGCCGAGGTCGCGGGCCTGGGCGGCGCGGTCACCGACAGCGCGGGCTTCACGCTGTACCGGTTCGACAAGGACACGCCCAAGCCCCCCAAGTCCGCCTGTGAGGGCGACTGTGCGACGGCGTGGCCCGCCGTCGCCGCCGATGACGTCACCGCAGGTGAGGGGATTGACGCGGGTCTGCTCGGGTCGGTCGCCCGGGCCGACGGCACCCGGCAGCTGACCCTGGCGGGCTGGCCCGTGTACCGGTACGCGAAGGACGCGAAGCCCGGGGACGCGCTCGGTGAGGGCGTCGGCGGAACCTGGCACGCGCTGGGCGCGGACGGGAAGCCGGCCGCCGCCGAGAAGGCGCCGGCCCCGGGCGCCGGGGCGGGCGCGGGGGCGGGGGCGGAGCCGGGCGCCGGGGCGGCCGAGCTGTCCGTCGCGCAGAATCCGATGCTCGGCGGCATCCTCGCGGACGCGGAGGGCCGCACGCTCTACCGCTTCGACAAGGACAGCGCCTGGCCGATGAAATTCGGCTGCCTCGACGCCTGCCTGGACACCTGGAAGCCCGCCAAGCCGGTGGACAAGTCGAAGGTGTCGGGAATCGCCGCCGAACTGGTCGGCTCCGTGAAGCGTCCCGACGGTTCGGAGCAATTGACGATCGACTGCTGGCCGGTCTATTCCTTCACCGGTGACAAGCAGCCCGGCGATATCACCGGGCACAACAAGCAGGGCCTCTGGTTCGCCATGACCGACAAGGGAAAGAAGGCGAAGGCGGCGCACTAGGAAAGGCCCTTCGGACCCGTGGTGCCCGGCCCCCTCCCACCCGGGCACCACGGCCGCCCCCGTCAGCCAGCGAGAAAGCGAGAGCCGCCATGGCGCCGCCGTCAACCACCCGTCCGCACCGCCGTGTTCCGCGTGCCGCCGCGCTGGCGGTGGCCGCCGTGTGCGCCGTGCCGGCGACCGGCGGCTGCGCCGGAAGTCCGGCCCCGCACCACGGGGCGCGGGCTCAGGAGAGCCGGCCGCCGTCCGCCTCGATCGAGGAGATCGCGGCGGCCGTCGGCTGCACCGCCCATGTGGACGTGCAGGCCGAGGAGTTGCGCGAGGGAGGCTGCCAGACCGGGGAGGGCGCCTTCCGCATGGTGACCTTCGCCGCCGACGAGGGGCAGCGGTCCTGGCTGACCGAGGCGCGCATGTACGGCGGCACCTACCTGGTGGGGAGCCGCTGGGTGGTGACCGCCCCGTCGGCGGACGCCCTGACCGCCCTGCGCGGCCGGATCGGCGGCGACCTCGAATCCGGCGCGGCGCACGGCGGCGGGCACCACTGACCCTCCGGCCGCGCGCACCGGCCGCACCAGGACCGAGGACCGCGCGCACCAGCGGCGTGTCGGCCAGTTGTCCGGATATCGGCTCATTCGCGAGACGCACATGCCCCGACCTTCGGGATGATTCGCCCCGCCGCCGTTTCCAACAAGGTGAGCGGGTAAGCGACTTCACCGCTTCACCGAAAGGAACGGCCATCCGTGCGCATGAAACGCCTCGCACCGCTGCTCGCCACCGCCGGACTCATCGCGTCCACCCTGCCCCTGCTGACCGCGACCCAGGTCTCCGCCGCTCCGGCGGCTGAGTACCTGAACCAGAAGCCCTCCTGGCACCGGTGCAGCCCGGACCAGCCGGCCGCGTACGAGTGCGCCACCCTCAAGGTGCCGCTCGACTACCGCCGCCCCCAGGGCTCCACCATCGACCTCGCGATATCCCGGGTGAAGAGCGAGAACCCCGCCAAGCGGCACGGCGTCATGCTCCTCAACCCCGGCGGCCCGGGCGGCACCGGGCGCGATCTGCCGCTCGCGATGGGCGAGATGATGTCCAAGGACGTACGGGACCGCTACGACCTCATCGGCTTCGATCCGCGCGGCGTCGGCGCCAGCAGCCCGATCAGCTGCGGGCTCGACGACACCGAGCAGAACTTCGACCGGCCGTACCGGCCCGAGACCTTCTCCTCCGACGTGACGTGGGCCCGTACGGTCGCCGACAAGTGCCGCGAGAACGCCGGCTCCGTGCTCCCGCACATCACGACCCGCAACACGGCGCGCGACATGGACACGATCCGTGCGGTGCTGGGCGAGCGCAAGCTGTCGTACCTGGGCTACTCGTACGGCACCTACCTCGGCGCGGTCTACTCGCAGATGTTCCCGGAGCGGACCGACCGCTTCGTACTGGACAGCGGCGTGGACCCGCAGCGGATCTGGCGCGGCATGATCCAGGTGTGGGCGACCGAGGCCGAGCCCGCCTACCAGCGGTGGACCGGCTGGGCGGCCGAGCGGTCGGCCGAGTACGGGCTCGGCGACACCCCGAAGGCCGTCTCCGACACCTTCTGGGGTCTGGTGGCGCGCGCCGACCGCGAGCCGATCGACTTCGAGGGGCAGAAGGTCGACGGGGACCTGATCCGGTCCGCTCGCGGGGTGTTCTTCTACCCGGCGCAGGCCACTCCGCTGATCGCGGCCCTCAAGGCCGCCGCCGAGGGCAAGCCGCTGCCGGCGGGCCCGGACACGGCCGGTCTGAAGCGGCTGCTCAGCGGTGAGCGGGCGGCGGCCGAGCCCGCGTCGGACAACGGCACCGCGGTCTTCTGGGCCGTGGTCTGCGGGGACACGGGCAGCTGGCCCCGCTACACCGAGCAGTACGAGCGGGACGCGGCGAAGGACAAGGTGAAGTACCCGCTGTACGGGGACTTCGCGTCCAACATCAAGCCGTGCGCGTTCTGGGACCGGCCGGCCGAGTCGGCCACGCCGATGAAGAAGCAGGCGAAGGTCCTGACGGTGCAGAACGAGTGGGACTCCCAGACCCCGCTGACCAGCGGCGAGGGCATGCACCGCGCGCTCAAGGGCTCGCGGATGATCACGGTCGCCGGCGGCGAGGGCCACGGCGTGTACCTCACCGACCCGACCTCCTGCGCCGACGCGCAGGTCAACTCGTACCTGACCACGGGCCGGCTGCCCGCCGAGAACGTGACCTGCCAGAGCGCGGCGCCCGCCGCCGGCAAGCAGGACTCCGTGGCGCCGTCGAAGCCGCTGCCGATCCCGGCCGGCCCGGGGCGGTTCTGACCGCGCCGTGACGGCCGGATGACCGCTACGGCGTGAGGGACGCCTCCGCGGCCGCCTTGATCCGGCGGCCGAACGCGGGGGCGTCCTTGCGTGCGGCGCTCACGGCGAGGCCGACGAGCAGCTTGCCGAGGCCGTGGCCCTCCAGGGTGTTGAAGATCCGGACCCGGGTGCGGCCGCCGGGGAGGGCCTCCAGGTCGTAGCCGCCCTCCGCGGTGACCAGGTTCCGGCTCTGCTCCGTCCAGCGGATCAGGTGCGGCGGCTCGAAGCCGACGATGCGGAACTCGCGGCCGGTCTTCATGCCGGCGTCCTTGACGGTGCTGCGGAAGACCGTGCCGAGCGCGGTGGGGCCGTCGGGGGTCTTGGTGATCTCCTGGACGCGCGGGCTGAAATCGGGGTCGTTGCGGCCGTCGGCGAGGTACGCGAAGACCTCCTCGACCGGCCGGTCGATCTCGACGCTCGCCTCGAACTGTCCGGACATGTCGGCTCCTCGCTCCGGGTCCCCGGTCGTCTTCCTCATGCTCCCAGACCCCCTCCCGGCCCGCACGGCACGGCCTGTTCCCGGGCTGCGGGGCGGGGGCGCAGCGGGGTCAGCAGTCCGGCGCCGAGGACCAGCAGGCAGAAGGCCCCCGCGGCCAGGCTGACGGCCGGGACCCCGTGGCGGGCGGCCAGCACTGTGAGCACGGCCGCGCCCACCGGGCCCGAGGCGTTGTGCACGGTCCAGAAGGCGGAGGTGACGCGGCCGAGCAGGTGGTCGGGGGTCACCTCCTGGCGCAGGGTCATGCTGCACACCCCGCCCAGGGTCAGCCCGAACATGAACACGGCCGCCAGCGCGGCGATCACGGGCACGCTGCGGCTGACGCCGGTCACCGCCACCGCGACGCCGATCATCGCGACCGAGGCCAGCCAGCAGGGGCCGAAGCCGAAGGTGCGGCGCAGCCGCCCGGCCGTGAGGGCCGCGGCCACGACGCCGGTCCCGCTCACGGCGATGACGTAGCCGACCGTGGCGGCGTCCCGGCCCAGATCGTGCTGGACGCGGAAGATCAGCAGGTCGGTGGCGCCCATGGTGACGAAGGTCAGCAGGGTGAGCAGCACGGTCAGGGGGCGTAGCAGCGCGTGCGTCCACAGGAAGCGGAAGCCGACGACGAACACCTCGCGGAACACCCCCGAGGACGGGCCGGCCCGCTCGCCGCCGACGGGTTTGCCGAAGGTCACCCAGGCCAGGCTGGCGGCGGAGACGAGGAAGGTCGCCCCGTCCACGGCCAGCGCCCGGTCGGCGCCCGCCGCGGCCGTGAGGAGCCCGGCCAGGACGGGCCCGAGGAGGGTGCCGACGGCGAAGGTCCCCATCAGTCGTCCGTTGGCGGCGGTGAGGTCCTCGGTGCGCACCAGCTGCGGCACGGCCGTCACGTAGGCCACGTCGAAGAGGGTCTTCAGTACGGTGGCCAGCGCGGTCAGGACGTACAGCAGCCAGACCCGGGGCCCGCCGGCCCACCACAGGACGGGTACGGCGCAGAAGAGCACGGCCCGCAGCAGATCGCAGAGGATCATGAGGCGTCGGCGGTCCGCCCGGTCCACCACGTACCCGGCGAACATGCCCGTGCCGATGCCGGTGACCCCGGAGATGACGGTGACCAGGCCCATCTGTACGAGGGACCCGGTCGCGTCGAGGACGAGCAGCGGCAGCGCGAGCAGCGAGACGGAACCGCCGAGCACGGACAGCGCCTGGCCGAGCCAGAAGATGTTGAAGTCCTTGTTCCGCCGCAGGGGCGCCGCCGCACGCACACCGGGACGGTAGGCGACGTGATCCCGGCCTGTCGCCCGGATTTCCGGCGCGTCCCGCCGGCAGCGCCGGGTGTCAGCCGAGGCCGGGGATGGCGGACACCAGCAGGTCGATGAGTTTGATGCCGATGAACGGCAGGATCAGGCCGCCGAGGCCGTAGACGGCGAGGTTGCGGCGGAGCAGGTCGTGCGCGGAGGCGGGCTTGTAGCGGACGCCGCGCAGGGCGAGCGGGATCAGCGCGACGATGATCAGGGCGTTGAAGATGATCGCCGAGGTGATCGCCGACGTCGGGCTGTGCAGGCCCATGATGTTCAGGGATTCGAGGCCCGGGTAGGCCGCGGTGAACATGGCGGGGATGATCGCGAAGTACTTCGCGACGTCGTTCGTGATGGAGAAGGTGGTCAGGGCGCCCCGGGTGATGAGGAGCTGCTTGCCGATCTCGACGATGTCGATGAGTTTGGTGGGGTTGGAGTCCAGGTCCACCATGTTCCCGGCCTCCTTGGCGGCCGAGGTGCCGGTGTTCATGGCGACACCGACGTCCGCCTGGGCGAGGGCGGGGGCGTCGTTCGTGCCGTCGCCGGTCATCGCGACGAGCCTGCCGCCCGCCTGCTCCCGCTTGATCAGTGCGAGCTTGTCCTCGGGGGTGGCCTCGGCGAGGTATTCGTCGACGCCCGCCTCGCCCGCGATGGCGCGCGCGGTCAGCTCGTTGTCACCGGTCACCATGACGGTACGGATCCCCATCCGGCGCAGCTCCGCGAACCGCTCCCGGATCCCCTCCTTGACCACGTCCTTGAGGTGGACGATCCCGAGGACCCGCGGCCCGTCCCAGTCGTGGACCGCGACCAGCAGCGGGGTGCCCCCGGACTCGGAGACGGCGGCCGACCAGTGCGTCGCCTCCGCCGGGACGGTCCCGCCGCGGGCCACCACCCAGTCGCATATCTGGGTCACCGCGCCCTTGCGGATGGCGCAGCCCGCGCCGTTGTCCCAGCTGAGGTTGATGCCGCTCATCCGGGTGCGGGCGCTGAACTCGGTGAAGCGCGGGTTGCCGAGGTCGGCTTCGGCGGCCGGCTGGAGCCCGTACCGCTCGGCCAGCGCCACGACGGACCGGCCTTCCGGCGTCTCGTCGGCGAGCGAGGACAGCTGGGCGGCGTCGGCGAGCTTGACGTGGTCGACGCCGGGGAGCGGGATGAAGGCGGTGGCCTCCCGGTTGCCGAGGGTGATGGTGCCGGTCTTGTCGAGGAGCAGGGTGTTCACATCGCCGGCCGCCTCGACGGCGCGGCCGCTCATGGCGAGGACGTTGCGCTGGACGAGGCGGTCCATGCCCGCGATGCCGATCGCGGAGAGCAGCGCGCCGATGGTGGTGGGGATGAGGGTGACGAGGAGCGCCACCAGCACGGTCGTGGACGGTGCGGCGTCCGCGTACGCGGCCATGGGCCCGATGCTGACGACGACCAGGACGAAGACGACGGTCAGGGCGGCCAGCAGGATGTTCAGGGCGATCTCGTTCGGGGTCTTCTGCCGGGACGCGCCTTCGACCAGGGCGATCATCCGGTCGATGAAGCTGTTGCCGGGCCTTGAGGTGACCCGTACGACGATCGAGTCGGACAGCACGGTGGTACCGCCGGTGACCCCGGAGCGGTCTCCGCCGGATTCCCGCAGGACCGGGGCGGACTCTCCGGTGACGGCCGATTCGTCGACCATCGCGGCGCCGTCGACCACGTCTCCGTCGGCCGGGACCAGCTCACCCGCCTCGACGAGCACGAAGTCGAAGGGCTGGAGCTCGGCCGGTGTGACCACCTCGGTGGCGGCGGCGCGCAGGTCCGTCCCGTACGTCCAGTGGTTCAGCCGCAGGGCCACCGTGTCCGCGCGGGCCTTGCGCAGCGACGCGGCCTGGGCGCGCCCGCGGCCTTCGGCGACCGCTTCGGCCAGGTTGGCGAACAGGACCGTCAGCCAGAGCCAGACGCTGATCACCCAGGTGAAGACGGAGGGGTGGATGAGGGCCGAGACCGTGGTCAGGACTGACCCGACGGCGACGACGAACAGCACCGGCTTCTTGACCAGCTCCCGCGGGTGGAGCTTGGCGAAGGCCTCCCGGACCGAGGCGGTGAGGAGCTCGGGCTCCAGTACGTTCACCTGGCCGGTGCGCTTCCGGGACGGACGGCCGGCCGGAACCCGCGGAGGGGTGCCCGGACCCGGGTGAACGTGCTGCGCGGCGGCGGGAGGCATGAAGCGACCTTCTGTCGGGTTCGGGGCGCGGCAGACCGGGCGGGTCGCGGCCGGGGTGCGGGTGAAGGGGTGTCGCCGCCGGGGACCGTCTCCCATGGACCCCCTCGGCCGTCATGTGAGTATCGGAGGTCCCCGGCAGCGCAACAGGCAGGAAACTACTGCCCGTTCCACGGGTATCGCCCGCGCGGACGACGGATTTGGCGCCGTCTTGACGGCCGCGCACACGACGCGTCAAGCCGCCGTCAGGAACCCGTCAACGGGGGTCGGCCCGCGCACCGGGGACACGGGTCGGCCGGGGGCCCCGGCCGACCCGTCCCACCAGGGCCGACGGTGGTTTCCCGGGGGCAGGCGTCAGGGCGGCGTTAAGAGTCCCCGTCACCCCGTATGGAGCCCGTCAAAGTGGCTTAACGCCGGGATGAAGACACGGTTATCTCGTCATCGGCCAGCCAACTGGCCGATTCGTTCTTTCCCCGTCCCTCTTCACTCAGGAGCTCGCGATGGCCGATCTGGCCTTCGTCGTCACCACGGTCGCGGTGTTCGCGCTGGTGGCTCTCATCGCCCGGGGGGTGACCAAGCTGTGAACGCCGAGAACATCGTCGGCCTCGTCGTGGCCGTCTCCCTGCTGGGTTACCTCGTCCTCGCCCTTGTGTACCCGGAGAGGTTCTGAGCACTGACATGAGCCCCGTAACCGCTGGTGTGCTCCAGCTCCTCGCACTGATCGCCGCCCTCGCGCTGGCCTACCGCCCCCTGGGCGACTACATGGCCCGCGTCTACTCCTCCGAAAAGCACTACAAGCCGGAGAAGTGGATCTACAAGGCCATCGGCGCCAACCCCACCGCGGAAATGCGCTGGCCCGCCTACCTGCGCGCCGTCCTGGCCTTCTCCGCCGTGAGCGTGCTGTTCCTCTACGCCCTCCAGCGCGCCCAGGGCATCCTGCCCGGCTCGCTCGGCTTCTCCGCGATCGACCCGGACCAGGCCTTCAACACCGCCGCCTCCTTCGTCGCGAACACCAACTGGCAGTCGTACTACGGCGAGCAGGCCATGGGCCACGTCGTGCAGACCGGCGGCCTGGCCGTGCAGAACTTCGTCTCCGCCGCGGTCGGCATGGCCGTCGCCGTGGCCCTGGTCCGCGGCTTCGCCCGCTCCCGCACCGGCGAGCTGGGCAACTTCTGGGCCGACCTGGTCCGCGGCACCGTCCGCATCCTGATCCCGGTCTCGGTGATCGGCGCGGTCATCCTCGTCGCCTGCGGCGCCATCCAGAACTTCTCCGCCATCCACGAGGTCGGCCAGTTCACCGGCGGAACCCAGCAGTGGAACGGCGGCGCGGTCGCCTCCCAGGAAGTCATCAAGGAACTGGGCACCAACGGCGGCGGCTACTTCAACGCCAACTCCGCGCACCCCTTCGAGAACCCCAACCCGTTCTCGAACCTCTTCGAGATCTTCCTGATCCTGCTCATCCCCTTCGCGATGACCCGCACCTTCGGCAAGATGGTCGGCTCCGTCAAGCAGGGCTACGCGATCCTCGCGACGATGGCCACCATCTGGCTCGGGTTCACCGCGCTGATGATGTGGACCGAGTTCGCCCACCACGGCCCCGCCTTCGACGTCTCCGGCGGCGCTATGGAAGGCAAGGAAACCCGCTTCGGCATCGCCGGATCCTCGATCTTCGCCGTGGCCACCACGCTGACGTCCACGGGCGCGGTCAACTCCTTCCACTCCTCCTACACCGGCTTCGGCGGCGGCATCGCGATGCTGGGCATGCAGCTCGGCGAGATCGCTCCCGGCGGTGTCGGGTCCGGCCTCTACGGCATGCTGATCATGGCGATCATCGCGGTGTTCATCGCGGGCCTCATGGTCGGCCGCACCCCCGAGTACCTCGGCAAGAAGATCGGCACCCGCGAGATCAAGTTCGCGGCCTGCTACATCCTCATCACCCCCGCCCTGGTGCTGTGCTTCACCGCCGCCGCGATGGCGCTCGACACCCCGGCGAACTCGATGACGAACACGGGTGCGCACGGCTTCTCCGAGATCCTCTACGCCTACACCTCCGGCGCGAACAACAACGGCTCCGCGTTCGCCGGCCTGAACGCCGACACGCAGTGGTTCAACAGCACCATCGGCATCGCCATGCTGCTGGGCCGCTTCCTGCCCATGGTGTTCGTCCTCGCGCTGGCCGGCTCGCTCGCCGAGCAGAAGCCCGTCCCCGCCACGACGGGAACGCTGCGCACCGACAAACCCCTCTACACCGGTCTGCTCGTCGGAACCATCCTGATCATCACCGGTCTGACCTACTTCCCGGCCCTGGCGCTGGGTCCGCTCGCCGAAGGGCTCGCGTCATGAGCACCATCACCCCCACCCGCGCACCACACGAAGACATCCCGACAGGTCACAAGCAGACCGGGCGGGTCGGCGGCGGTCTGTTCGATCCGAAGCAGCTGCTGAAGTCGTTCCCCGACGCCGTGCGCAAGCTCGACCCGCGCGTCATGATCAAGTCGCCGGTCATGTTCGTCGTCCTGATCGGCTCCATCGTCACCACCGTCCTGGCCATCAAGGACCCCACCGACTGGTTCGGCTGGGCCATCACCGCCTGGCTGTGGCTCACCACCATCTTCGCCAACCTCGCCGAAGCCGTCGCCGAAGGCCGCGGCAAGGCCCAGGCCGACACCCTGCGCAAGGCCAAGACCGACTCCGTCGCCCGCCGCCTCACCAAGGACGGCAAGAACGAGGAGCAGGTCCCCGGCACCGAGCTGAAGATCGGCGACCTCGTCGTCTGCGAGGCCGGCGACACCATCCCCGGCGACGGAGACGTCGTCGAAGGCGTCGCCTCCGTCGACGAATCCGCCATCACCGGCGAATCCGCACCCGTCATCCGCGAATCCGGCGGCGACCGCTCCGCCGTCACCGGCGGCACCAAGGTCCTCTCCGACCGCATCGTCATCAAAATCACGACGAAGCCCGGCGAAACCTTCATCGACCGCATGATCGCCCTCGTCGAAGGCGCCGCCCGCCAGAAGACCCCCAACGAGATCGCGCTGAACATTCTGCTCGCCTCGCTGACCATCGTCTTCCTCCTCGCGGTCGTCACCCTCCAGCCGTTCGCGATCTACGCCGACGCCAAACAGTCCATGATCGTGCTCACCGCACTCCTGGTCTGCCTCATCCCCACCACCATCGGCGCACTCCTGTCCGCGATCGGCATCGCCGGCATGGACCGCCTCGTCCAGCGCAACGTACTGGCCATGTCCGGCCGCGCCGTCGAAGCCGCCGGCGACGTCTCCACCCTGCTCCTGGACAAGACCGGCACCATCACCCTCGGCAACCGCCAGGCCTCCGAGTTCGTCCCCGTCAAGGGCACCACCGAAGCCGAACTCGCGGACGCCGCCCAGCTCTCCTCCCTCGCCGACGAAACCCCCGAGGGCCGCTCCATCGTCGTCCTGGCCAAGGAGAAGTACGGCCTGCGCGAACGCCACCAGGGCGAACTCACCCACGCCGAATGGATCGCCTTCACCGCCCAGACCCGCATGTCCGGCGTCGACGTCGACGGCAAGAAGACCCGCAAGGGCGCAGCCGGCTCCGTCATCGCCTGGGTCGCCGAACAAGGCGGCCAGGTCTCCCAGGACGCCGACACCCTCGCCAACAAGATCTCCGAAGCCGGCGGCACCCCGCTGCTGGTCGCCGTCCACGACGAGAAGGGCGCCCGCGTCCTGGGCGTCATCCACCTCAAGGACGTCGTCAAGGAAGGCATGCGCGAACGGTTCGACGAACTGCGCCGCATGGGCATCAAAACCGTCATGATCACCGGTGACAACCCGCTCACCGCCAAGGCCATCGCCGAAGAAGCGGGCGTGGACGACTTCCTCGCGGAAGCCACCCCCGAGGACAAGATGGCCCTCATCAAGCGCGAGCAGGCCGGCGGCAAACTCGTCGCCATGACCGGCGACGGCACCAACGACGCCCCCGCGCTGGCGCAGGCGGACGTCGGTGTGGCGATGAACACCGGAACCTCGGCCGCCAAGGAGGCCGGGAACATGGTGGACCTGGACTCCAACCCCACCAAACTCATCGAGATCGTCGAGATCGGCAAGCAGCTCCTCATCACCCGAGGCGCGCTCACGACCTTCTCCATCGCCAACGACGTAGCGAAGTACTTCGCGATCATCCCCGCCATGTTCGCGGTGGTCTACCCCGGCCTGGACAAGCTCAACATCATGGGCCTGTCCTCCCCCAACTCCGCGATCCTGTCCGCGGTCATCTTCAACGCACTGATCATCATCGCGCTCGTGCCGCTCGCCCTCAAGGGCGTCCAGTACCGGCCCACCAGCGCCGACAAGATGCTCCGCCGCAACCTCGGGATCTACGGACTCGGCGGCCTCATCGCCCCCTTCATCGGCATCAAGCTCATCGACATGCTCATCTCCCTCATCCCCGGAATCGGCTGACCTCATGAACAACTCTGTAGGCAACTCAGCACGGTTGCTCGGAGCAGGCCTCCGCGCCCTGCTGGTCCTGACGATCGTCTGCGGGGTCATCTACCCCCTGGCCGTGACCGGGATCGCCCAGGCCCTGTTCAACAACAAGGCCAACGGCTCCGAGATCAAGGACCACAACGGGCAGGTCGTCGGCTCCTCCCTCATCGGCCAGAGCTACCACCTCCCCAAGCAGAACCCCGACGACCCCGAAGAAGCCGCCAAGCCGGACCTGAAATGGTTCCAGCCGCGCCCCTCCAACGGCCTCGGCTCCAACAGCGTCAACACCCAGTACTCCCTCATCCTCTCCGGAGCCACCAACCGCTCCGCCGACAACGGCGCCATCAACGGCAAGTGCACCGACAAGGCCGAAGAGGGCACCCTCTGCGCCCAGGTCCTCGCCGCCAAGGACGCCGTCATCACCGACAACTCCACCACCGGCCACCAGATCAAGCCCGAGGACGTCCCGGCCGACGCCGTCACCTCCTCCGGCTCCGGCCTGGACCCCGACATCTCCCCCGCCTACGCCAAGCTCCAGATCCACCGCGTCGCCGAGCAGAACGACCTCGACGTCAAGCAGGTCGAAAAGCTCGTCGCGGACCACACCACCGGCCGGACCCTCGGCTTCATGGGAGAACCCCGCGTCAACGTCCTCGAACTCAACATCGCGCTCAAGGCCCTGACCAAGAGCTGACGCTGACGTTCCACGACGCACGGACGGGACGGGAAGCCGGCGGGGTGCGGAGCTCCCCCAGCCAGTGCTGGGAGGCGCCCCCAGCACCCCGCCGGCCCTTGCCGTGTCTGCTAACGAAGGAAAGGCTGCACACCCATGACCCGGGTGCTGGTGGTGGAGGACGACCCTCAACTCGTCCGCGCGCTCAAGATCAACCTCCAGGCGCGCAAGTTCGACGTCGAGGAAGCCTCCGACGGCAGCTCGGCCCTGCGGCTCGCCGCCGCGCACAAGCCCGACGTCATCGTGCTGGACCTCGGGCTGCCCGACATGGACGGCATCGACGTCATCAAGGGCGTCCGCGGCTGGAGCCGGGTACCGATCCTGGTCCTCTCGGCCCGTCACACCTCCGAGGACAAGATCCGCGCGCTGGACGCGGGAGCCGACGACTACGTGACGAAGCCGTTCAGCATGGACGAGCTGCTCGCCCGGCTCCGCGCGGCCACCCGCCGCCAGGAGGCCTCCCCGGCCTCCCGCACCGACCAGGCCGCCGTGATCACGACCGACGAGTTCACCGTCGACCTCGTGGCGAAGAAGGTGCGCCGGGGGGAGCGCGCGGTGCGGCTGACCCCGACCGAGTGGCACCTGCTGGAGATCCTCATCACCAACCCCGGACGCCTGATCACCCAGAGCCGGCTGCTCCTGGAAGTGTGGGGTCCCACCTACGGCGAGAACACCAACTACCTGCGCGTGTACATGGCGCAGCTCCGGCGCAAGCTCGAAGCCGACCCCTCCCACCCCCGGTACCTGATCACGGAACCGGGCATGGGCTACCGCTTCGAGCCCTGACCGCTTCGAACCCTGACAGCACACCCAACGGAAGAACGAGTACTCGCCACATGGGACGCGGAAAGCTCCGGATCTACCTCGGCGCGGCACCGGGCGTCGGCAAGACGTACGCGATGCTCTCCGAGGCGCACCGCAGGGTCGAACGGGGCACCGACTGCGTCGTCGCCTTCGTCGAGCACCACAACCGGCCGCGCACCGAGGTCATGCTGCACGGCCTCGAGCTCATCGAGCGGCGAGAGCTGGAGTACCGGGGCTCCACGTTCACCGAGATGGACGTGGACGCCGTGCTCGCGCGCCGCCCCGCCGTGGCCCTCGTGGACGAACTCGCCCACACCAACGTGCCCGGCTCGCGCAACACCAAGCGCTGGCAGGACGTCGAGGAACTCCTCCAGGCCGGCATCGACGTCGTCTCCACCGTCAACATCCAGCACCTCGAATCCCTCGGCGACGTCGTCGAGACCATCACCGGCGTCCGCCAGCGCGAGACCGTACCCGACGAAGTCGTCCGCCGCGCCGACCAGATCGAACTCGTCGACATGTCCCCGCAGGCCCTGCGCCGCCGCATGGCCCACGGCAACATCTACAAACCCGACAAGGTCGACGCCGCCCTCTCCAACTACTTCCGCCCCGGCAACCTCACCGCCCTGCGCGAACTCGCCCTCCTCTGGGTCGCCGACCGCGTCGACGAATACCTTCAGGAGTACCGCGGCGAGCACAACATCCGGTCCACCTGGCAGGCCCGGGAGCGCATCGTCGTCGGGCTCACGGGCGGTCCCGAGGGGCGCCAGCTGATCCGGCGTGCCGCCCGCCTCGCCGAGAAGGGCGCCGGCGGGGAGGTCCTCGCCGTCTACATCGCGGCCAGCGACGGGCTCAGCTCGGCCTCTCCGAAGGAACTCGCGGTCCAGCGCACCCTGGTCGAGGACGTCGGCGGCACCTTCCACCACGTCATAGGCGACAACGTGCCCAGCGCCCTGCTGGAGTTCGCCCGCGGGGTCAACGCCACCCAGATCGTGCTGGGCGTGAGCCGCCGGCGGTCCTGGCAGTACGTGTTCGGGCCGGGCGTGAGCGCCACCGTGGCCCGCGAGTCGGGGCCGGACCTCGACGTGCACATCGTCACCCACGACGAGGCCGCGAAGGGCCGCGGCCGTGGTCTGCCCGTGGCCCGCGGGGCCCGGCTGGGGCGCTCGCGCCTGATCTGGGGCTGGTTCACGGGCGTCGCCGGTCCCGTCCTGCTCGCGCTGCTGCTGAGCCGGGTGGTCCCCGACCTCGGCCTGGCCAACGACATGCTGCTCTTCCTCACCTTCACGGTGGCGGCGGCACTGCTCGGCGGGCTGCTGCCCGCGCTGGCCTCGGCGGCCTTCGGCTCCCTGCTCCTCAACTACTACTTCACCCCGCCGCTCCACCAGCTGACGATCTCCGACCCCAAGAACATCGTCGCCATCGCGATCTTCGTAGGCGTCGCGGTGTCGGTGGCGTCCGTGGTCGATCTGGCCGCCCGGCGGACGCATCAGGCGGCCCGGCTGCGCGCCGAGTCCGAGATCCTCTCCTTCCTCGCGGGCAGCGTCCTGCGCGGCGAGAACTCGCTCGACGCCCTGCTGGAGCGGCTCCGCGAGACGTTCGCCATGGACTCGGTGGTGCTGCTGGAGCGGCAGAGCGAGGTCGACTCCTGGTCCACGGCGGCCTGCGTCGGCCCGCACCCGGTGGCCCGCCCCGAGGACGCCGACGTCGACCTGCCCATAGGCGAGAACATGGCGCTGGCCCTGACCGGCCGGGTGCTGCCCGCCGAGGACCGCCGCGTCCTCGGCGCCTTCGCCGCCCAGGCGGCCGTCGTACTGGACCGCCAGCGCCTGGTCGACGAGGCCGGCAAGGTCCGCGAGCTCGCCGAGGGCAACCGCATCCGCACGGCGCTGCTCGCCGCCGTCAGCCACGACCTGCGCACCCCGCTCGCCGGCATCAAGGCCTCCGTCAGCTCCCTGCGCTCCGACGACGTGGAATGGTCGGAGGAGGACCGGGCCGAGCTGCTCGAGGGCATCGAGGACGGCGCCGACCGCCTCGCCGCGCTGATCGGCAACCTGCTGGACATGTCCCGCCTCAACACCGGCACGGTCGTCCCCCTGATCCGCCGGACCGACCTCGACGAGGTGGTCCCGATGGCCCTGGGAGGCGTACCGGAGGACAGCGTCGAACTCGACATCCCCGAGACCCTTCCGATGGTCGCCGTGGACCGCGGGCTGCTGGAGCGGGCCGTCGCCAACATCGTGGAGAACGCCGTCAAGTACAGCCCCGACGGCCGGCCCGTGCACGTCTCCGCCAGCGCCCTGGCCAGCAGGGTCGAGCTGCGGGTCGTCGACTGCGGGCCCGGGGTGCCGGACGAGGCGAAGGACCGGATCTTCGAGCCCTTCCAGCGCCACGGCGACGCTCCGCGCGGAGCGGGGGTGGGCCTCGGCCTCGCCGTCGCCCGCGGGTTCACCGAGGCCATCGGCGGCACCCTCGCGGCGGAGGACACTCCGGGCGGCGGCCTCACCATGGTCATCACGCTCCCCATAGCGGGGGACGGCCCCCTGGTCGCACCGGAGCTCCCGACGTCCGCGGTCACCTGACGTCCACGGAGTCCACGGAGTCGCCGGGATGCGTCCGAAGGCACCCGGCGAGAACCGAACAAGGACGAAGGCCCAACAAGGCCCGGGCATGCATGAGCCGCCTGGCTCCGATATCCCCACACGGGGAGCCAGGCGGCTCATGCGCTGTGCGATGGCTGACCGGCACGCGGTCGCATCGGCCCGTACCCCCACGGCCGGACCTCGCGTCTCTGCGGCGGTGTTCAGGTCACCGACCTCCAGCCGCGTGCCGCCGGGCCGTCACCCGGCTCCGTCGCTCCACCAGTCTGACCCCGGCCGGCGGCCGTGGCCACGCTCCTTGACGGGTTCCTTCCGCCGGGCAGTCGATCTTTGACGCCGCCCTGACGAAGGGCCCGGCCGACGGGCCGGCCCGGGCTCACGCGTCGAAGCGGTACCCCATGCCGGGGGCCGTGCTCCGTCACGATGTCGTAGCCGCCGCGTCAGCGGTGCGTCAGGGCGCGGCTTCCCGGCCCGAACCCGTCCTACCGTCAATGCCCATGGGACGACGAATCGCGCAGTCCGCGAGCGGCGCGCACGGCGCCGGCGCGGAACCTCCTGGACCCTTCGCTTCCGACCTCCACTGGGCCGGTGAGCGCCGTTCAGCGGTCGGTGTCGCGGCGCTGCTGTACGCGGCCCTGCTCGCCCTGGACGCGGGCGTGGGCGAACTCGACGGCGCCCGCGGCGCCCTGTGGACCCTGCTCGCCGTCGTCGTGTTCATGATCCTGCTGCCGCCCCGGGTCACCGTGGGCCCCGGCCTGCTGAGCGCCCGCGGGCTGCTGGTGGACCACCGTGTCCGCACCGACTCCCTCGTCTCGGTCAGGTGGTCCGACGGGGTGGCCCAGCGCATGCTCCTGCGCGACACGGAGGGGAACCAGGCCGAGATCGACCCGACCGTCCTGGTCCGCAATCCCGCGATGTGGAGCCGTCTGGAGACGGACGCCCGTACGTCGATCCGGCGCGGGACCCTGATGTGCGGTGCGACCGCCCTGCGCCGGCTCGGCGAGCGCATCGACCGCGAGACGGCCCGTACGGTCTTCAAGGTCTCCGGACTGGAGTGACCGGACCGCGGGCGCGCGCCGGCCTCAGAACCGGACCGGCAGCCCGACCGGGTAGGTGCCCTCGCCCGCGAATCCGACCCGCTCGACCGCGTCCCGCCGCACGGCGAGCGCGAGGCCGTCGCGGCGCAGCAGCAGTTCGTCGAGGACCACCTCGATCTGCAGGTTGGCCAGCGCGGCTCCGATGCAGCGGTGCGCGCCGTGCCCGTACGCGATGTGCCCGGCCCCGCGCACCGGCTCCCGGGTGAGGTCCAGGGCTGCGGCTCCGTCGAAGGTGCCCGGGTCGCGGTTGGCGGCGAGCAGACCGCTCGTCACGCCCTCACCGCGGCGGACCAGGACGCCGCCGAGTTCCACGTCCTCGGTGGCGTAGAGGGTGGCGCCGATCCGGACGGTGGACACGTACCGCAGCAGCTCCTGCACGGCGCGCGGCAGCAGTTCCGGCTCCGCGCGCAGCCGGGCCACCTCGCGCGGGTGGTCGAGGAGGGTGAGCACCGCGTCGGTGAGGAAGAGGGACGGCGGCGCCATACCGGTGTTGATCAGCAGGAAGACCAGCGCGATCATCTCCTGCCGGGTCAGGCGCTGGTCCTCGTCCGCCTCGGCGCTGGAGCGCAGCAGGTCGGAGGCCAGGTCCTCGGCGGGCGCCACGGCGCGGCGGTCGAGGAGGGCGTCGATGTAGGCGGCGAGCTGGTCGATCCCGGCCACGAAGCGGTCCGGCTCGCCCGACTCGTAGGCGCGGATCCAGCCGCCCACCTTCGTCCGGTCGGCCTCCTCCACTCCGATGATCTCGCAGATGACGTTGGTCGTCATCGGGTAGGCGAAGGCGTGCAGGAGGTCGAACTCCTCCCTCTTCGCGGCGAGTTCGCCGGCCAGCTCCTCGGCGATGCGCTCGATCCGCGGCCGCAGCGCGGCGATCCGGCGCGGTGCGAAAGCGCGCATCACGTGGTTGCGCAGCCGGCTGTGCTCGGGCCCGTCGACCATCACGAGGATCTCCAGGTACTGCCGGTACTCCTGCGGCAGGCCCGCCTCGTCGAGCAACTCCGCGCCCACGCCGCCGCCTTCGGCTCCCGGAACCTTCGTCAGGTCGCGGACGAACCGGCTGTCCCCGAGGGCCGCCTTGACCACCTCGTACTGCGTGGCCAGCCACACGGGCGTGGTCATCTGCGGCAGCGTCACCCGTGTCAGCGGCGCGTGGCCGTGTGCAGCGGTGTCGACGTCGGCGTGGGTTAACACGAGCGGGGCGGCGGTGGGTTCGGTCATGGCTGCGACTCCGGTGCGTGGGTGGTGAGGTGAAGGTGCCCGGGCATGTCCGGCGGGAGGGCTTCGGGCGGATCAGCCGACCCCGGGAGCCCGTGGCGCCACTATGACACACGCACGGCGCCAAGGCGAGCCATTGCGGCGCACGCGAGGTGGCACCCAGCGGCCCCACTCCGCCCGCACCCCTCATCACCTGCGGAGATACGGATCAGGCGGGCAGCGGGGATCGGTTGGCATCACCCGTCCCCACCGAAAGAGAGCCCCGAAAGCAAGGGAACGAGCAGGTAGGCGGCACCCTTGGCAACCCCCCGACGCCATCGAGTGACGCCGCGGGGTTGCGATGGTGCCATCTTGGTGCCACTGTAGGCGTCACACGGTCCCCGGCGCTGGCGCCTGCCGGACCCGTCAACTGCTTCGCGACCGCTTGCGCCGACTGCCGCGCGGTCCGCCCCTTCTCCGCCGATCCGACAGGAGCCTGTTTCGCCGTGGCTACTTTCCTCTACAAGCTGGGCCGCCTCGCCTTCCGACGGCGCGGCCTGATGGCACTCCTGTGGGTGCTGGTCCTCGGCGGGGTGATCACCGCCGCCTCCTCCGCGCCGCCGCCACCGGCCGACACCTTCTCGATGCCGGGCACCGAGTCGCAGAAGGCCTTCGACCTGCTGAAGGAGAAGTTCCCGGCCGCCGGCGCCGACGGTGCGAGCGCCCGCGTGGTCATCCGCGCCCCCCAGGGCCAGGACATCGCCGGCCCCGAGCGGAAGGCGGCGGTCTCCGGGCTCGTCTCCGACCTGACCGCGGCCCCGGAGGTGGCCTCCGTCACCGATCCGTACGCGGCCGGCGCCCTCAGCAAGGACTCCACCACCGCGTACGCGGTCGTGACGTACAAGGTCGCGGCGACCGAGCTGACCGACAAGGAACACGACGCCCTCGACCAGGCGTTGGACAAGGCCCGCGGCTCCGGCCTGACCGTCGAGGCGGGCGGGGACGCCGTCCGGATCGAAGCCGCGATGGGCGGCGCCGAGGGCATCGGCATCCTCGTCTCGGCGATCGTCCTGCTCATCACCTTCGGATCGCTGGTCGCCGCCGGCATGCCCCTGCTGACCGCGCTCATCGGCGTCGGCGTCGGCATCAGCGCCATCACCGCGCTCGGCAGCACCCTCGGACTGTCCGCGACCACGTCCACGCTGGCCATGATGATCGGCCTCGCGGTCGGCATCGACTACGCCCTGTTCATCATCTCCCGCTACCGCTCGGAGATCGCCGAGGGCCGCGAGCGGCGGGAGGCGGCCGGACGCGCCGTCGGCACCGCGGGATCGGCCGTCGTCTTCGCCGGACTGACGGTCATCATCGCGCTGGCCGGCCTCGCCGTGGTGAACATCCCGATGCTCACCAAGATGGGCGTGGCCGCCGCGGGCACCGTCGCCGTCGCCGTCCTCATCGCCGTCACGCTCGTCCCCGCCCTGCTCGGCTTCGCACCGGTCAAGGTGCTGCGCCGCATCGACCGCAAGGCGGTCAACGGCAAGCCGCTCTCCGCCCGGCAGCAGCGCAAGGCCGCCAAGGCGGCCGCACGCCAGAAGCCCAACCTGGGCACCCGCTGGGCCCGTTACGTGCTGCGCCACCCGGTGGCCGTGCTGCTGGTCGGCGTGGTCGGACTGGGCGCGGTCGCGCTGCCCGCCGCCTCCCTGGAGCTCGGGCTGCCCGGCGAGGGCACGATGGCGCCGGAGACCACCCAGCGCAAGGCCTACGACATGCTCTCGGAGTCCTTCGGCCCCGGCTTCAACGGACCGCTGACGATCACGGTGAGCGCCCCGGACGCCTCGGCCGCCGCCGGCGGAGTCGGCCGGGCCCTGGCCGGTCTGGACGGGGTCGCCACCGTGTCACCGGCCGCGCCCAACGCGGCCAACGACACCGCGATCCTGAACCTCGTACCGGCCACCGGCCCCACCGACCACGCCACCGAGGAACTGGTCCGCTCCATCCGGGCCGGCATGGGCGGCATCGAGGGCTCCACTGGCGCCGACGAGGTGCTGGTGACCGGTCAGACCGCCATGTTCATCGACTTCTCGAAGACCCTCGACGACGCCCTGGTGCCGTACCTGGCACTCGTGGTCGGCCTCGCCTTCCTCCTCCTGATGCTCGTCTTCCGATCGGTCCTCGTCCCGCTCAAGGCGGCCCTCGGCTTCCTGCTGTCGGTGGGCGCGGCGCTCGGGGCCGTGGTGGCGGTGTTCCAGTGGGGCTGGCTCGCCGACGTGTTCGGCGTCAAGGAGGCCGGTCCGGTGATGAGCACGATGCCTATCTTCATGATCGGCGTGGTGTTCGGCCTCGCGATGGACTACGAGGTGTTCCTGGTCAGCCGGATGCGCGAGGCCTACGCCCACGGGGCGCGGCCCGGCGAGGCGGTCGTCACCGGCTTCCGCTACGGCGGGCGCGTGGTCAGCGCGGCCGCGATCATCATGATCAGCGTGTTCTCCGGCTTCATCACGGAGCAGAACGACATGATCAAGATGATCGGCTTCGCCCTGGCGACGGCCGTCCTCTTCGACGCGTTCGTCGTCCGCATGGCCATCGTCCCGGCCCTGTTCGCCCTGCTCGGCAGGTCGGCCTGGTGGCTGCCCGGGTGGCTGGACCGGCTGCTGCCGAACGTGGACGTGGAGGGCGCGAAGCTCGGGGACGGCGGGGCCCCGGGGCGCGCCCGGGAGCGGGACCTGCACCTCGCGGACTCCTCCCGCTGAGGATCCGCGTGAACGGGGCGGGCCGGTCCCGGCTGTTCTCACAGCCGGGGCCGGCCCGTCGCGTCATCCGGTGGCCGCCACCCGCTCGCGCCACCAGTCCACGGTCGCCGCGACCTGCTCCTCGAGGGGAGTGGCCCGGAGCGCGAAGGCGGCCTCGTAGGCACTCGAATCGACCACGAACGGATGGTCGAACCGGTAGCGGATCTCCTTGAGTTCGCGGAGCAGCAGGGAGAAGAGCCCGCCCACGGCCGGCGGCGTACCCGCGCACCGCGGCCGGCGCCGTTCCCGCCCGGGCGGCCAGCCGGCCGGCCATCTCCCGGACCGAGAGCGCGGGCTCCGTCGGGACGTGCCAGGGCCGTCCCCAGGCCCGCTCCTCGCCCGCGACCTCGGCCAGCGCCCCGGCCACGTCGGGCAGATAGGTCCAGCTGTGCGGGGCGTCCGGATCCCCGAGCACGGAGACCGGCTTGCCGCGCAGCAGCGGGGGCACGACCCGTGCGGCCAGGTGGCCGCCGTCGGTGACGCCGGGCCCGAAGAAGTCCGAGGCCCGCACCTCGACCGCCCTGATGCGGCCCTGCTCGTGCAGCGGCCGCGCCTGCTCCCAGGCCGCCGCCCGCACCCGCCCCTTGGGGCCGGTCGCCGCGAGCGGCAGCCCCTCGGTCAGCGGGCCGTCCACCGGGCCGTACCCCTACGACAACGTGGACGACTTGAGAACTCACCCGCGCACACGAGCGCGAGCGGCGGACCGCACGGCCCGGGGGCCCGGGTACGACGGGCGGGTGCGGGGTGGCACATCCCCGCGCCCGCCCCGCGCCCGCGCCCGTACCCGCCCGTGCCCGTCAGGGCCGACGCGGGCCCGCCCGGTCTCAGTTCGCCGCGATCTCCGTACGGACCTGCTGCGCGGCCTCGACGAGGTGCTCCAGGGAGGCCTTCGTCTCGGGCCAGCCGCGGGTCTTCAGCCCGCAGTCCGGGTTGACCCACAAACGCTCGGCCGGGATGGCCTCGAGCCCCTTGCGCAGCAGGGCCGCCGCCTCCTCGGCGGAGGGGATGCGCGGGGAGTGGATGTCCCAGACGCCCGGGCCGACCTCGCGGGGGTATCCGGCACCGGCGAGCTCGTCGGCCACCTGCATGTGGGAGCGGGCCGCCTCCAGGCTGATGACGTCGGCGTCGAGGGCCTCGATGGCCTCGACGATGTCGCCGAACTCCGCGTAGCACATGTGGGTGTGGATCTGGGTGTCCGGCCGGACACCGCTGGTGGAGAGACGGAAGGACTCCGTCGCCCAGGCCAGGTACGCGGCGTGGTCGGCCGCCCGCAGCGGCAGCGTCTCGCGCAGGGCGGGCTCGTCGACCTGGATCACCGAAGTACCGGCGGCCTCCAGGTCGTTCACCTCGTCGCGCAAGGCGAGCGCGACCTGCCGGGCGGTGTCGCCGAGCGGCTGGTCGTCGCGTACGAAGGACCAGGCGAGCATGGTGACGGGGCCGGTCAGCATGCCCTTGACCGGCTTGGCCGTCTGCGACTGCGCGTACGTCGTCCAGCGCACGGTCATCGGCTCCGGACGAGAGATGTCCCCGGCCAGGACCGGCGGCCGCACGTAGCGGGTGCCGTAGGACTGGACCCAGCCGTGCTGAGTGGCCAGGTATCCGGTGAGCTGCTCCGCGAAGTACTGGACCATGTCGTTGCGTTCGGGCTCGCCGTGCACGAGGACGTCGATGCCGGTCTTCTCCTGGAAGGAGAGCACCTCGCGGATCTCGGCCTCGATGCGGCTCTCGTAGCCGGCTTCGTCGAGCCGCCCGGCGCGCAGGTCGGCGCGGGCGGTGCGCAGTTCGGCGGTCTGCGGGAAGGAGCCGATGGTCGTCGTGGGCAGCAGCGGCAGCCCCAGGTGGGCCCGCTGGGCCGCCGCACGCTGCTCGTACGGCTGGGAGCGGCGGCCGTCGGTGTCGGTGACGGCCGCGGTCCGGGCCCGTACGGCCGGGTCGTGGGTGATCGCGGAGTTCGCACGGGAGGCCAGGTCGGCGCGGTTGGCGGCGAGTTCGGCCGCGATGGCTCCGGTGCCCCGGGCGAGGCCGCGGGCGAGGGTGGTGATCTCGGCGGTCTTCTGGCGGGCGAAGGCCAGCCAGCGGCGGATCTGCGGGTCGATGTCCCGTTCGGCGCCCGCGTCCAGCGGTACGTGGAGCAGGGAGCAGGACGCGGCGACGTCGACGCGGTCGGCGAGGCCGAGCAGGGTGCCGAGGGTGGTGAGGGACTTCTCGTAGTCGTTGATCCAGATGTTGCGGCCGTTGACCACGCCCGCGACCAGGCGCTTGCCGGGGAGTCCGCCCACCGCCGCGAGGTCGTCGAGGTTGGCGGCCGCCCGCTCGGTGAAGTCGAGCGCGAGTCCTTCCACGGGGGCCTTGGCCAGCACGGGCAGGGCCTCGCCGAGCCGGTCGAAGTACGAGGCGACCAGCAGCTTGGGCCGCTCGGCTTGGTCGAGTCCGCCGAGCTCGCGGTAGGCCCGTGCGGCGACGCCCAGTTCGGCCGGGGAGCGGTCCGCCACGAGGGCGGGTTCGTCCAGCTGGACCCATTCGGCTCCGGCGGCGCGCAGGTTGGCGAGGACCTGGGCGTACACGGGCAGCAGCCGGTCGAGCAGGGTGATCGGCTGGAAGTCCTCGGCCACGCCGGGGGCGGGCTTGGCGAGCAGCAGGTAGGTGACCGGTCCGACGAGCACCGGGCGGGCCTTCAGGCCGAGGGCCAGGGCTTCCTTCAGTTCGGCGACCTGCCGGGTGGAGTCGGCGGTGAAGCGGGTGTCGGGCCCGAGTTCCGGCACCAGGTAGTGGTAGTTGGTGTCGAACCACTTGGTCATCTCCAGCGGCGCCACGTCCTGGGTGCCGCGAGCCATGGCGAAGTAGCCGTCGAGGGCGTCGGCGGCGACCGCGGCGCGGTGGCGGGCGGGGACGGCGCCGACCATGACGCTGGTGTCGAGGACGTGGTCGTAGTACGAGAAGTCGCCGGTGGGGACCTCGGTGATGCCGGCGTCGGCCAGCCGGCCCCAGTTGGTCCGGCGCAGGAGTGCGGCGGTCTCGTGGAGGGCTTCGGCGCTGACGCGGCCCTTCCAGTAGCCCTCGATGGCCTTCTTCAGTTCACGGTTCTGCCCCTGGCGGGGGTAGCCGTACACGGTGGCCTCTACGGCCGCGGTCGCGGACTCGGTTGTCACGGAACTCTCCTTCGCGAGCTTGTCTCCATGAGTCCCGGTGGCGGGACGTGGAGCGCGAAGGGGTCACGGACCTGACGGTCCGCCGGGGCGCGATGCGCCGCTGCTGCCGTCGAGATCTGTTCGCCGACCCGCCCACGAGGTCACCGGGATGTCCGCGCACGGCTGTGCGTGCGCGGGCAACGGGCAGGTCTTCGGACTTGCGGGCACGTCTGCCGTTGGGGCAGACACCTACTGGCCGTCGCTTCCCAGACCCGTCCGGGTCCAGTGCGTATGACGGCGGTCGTTCCCGCTCACCGCTGCGGGGCAGTCCCGGATTCCCACCGGGTTCCCTCTTACGACGCATCCCGTCTGGCGGACGGGGCGAACCAGCTGCTGTCGATCAGCGTATGCGCAGGTCCTGGAGGACCGGTACAGCGGCTCACATGCCGGACGGTGACATGGGACACGGCGCCCCCTTGCCAAGACCGTCATCGTCCCCGTGGACCGCTCGTCCGCGGCCGGTGAAGAGGCACGCATGCCAAGTTCTGCGAATCCCAGGAGGTGTTTTTGCCAAGTTTGCAAAGACCTGCGGCGCCGGGATCCCGCGTAGGGTTGCGGCGTCCCGGTCACACGGAGGGGGAGCGCGGTGGGCAAGACGTACGCGGGGGCCAGACTGCGGCGGCTGCGCGAGGAGCGCCGGATGAGCCAGGCCGAGCTGGCGCGCGTCCTCGCGATCTCGCCGAGCTACCTGAACCAGATGGAACACGACTCGCGGCCGCTCACCGTGCCCGTGCTGCTGCGGCTGACCGAGGCCTTCGGCGTCGATCCCGGCTTCTTCTCGGAGCGCGACACCAGCCGGCTGCTGGCCGACCTGCGCGAGGCCCTCGCCACCGAGGTCGCCGAGGCCCGGGTGTCCCCGTCGGACCTGGCGGAGCTGGCCACCCGGATGCCCGCCGTCGCCGGGGTGCTGCTGGACCTCGGCCGGCGCTCCCAGCTGCTCGCCGAGCGGCTCGCCGGGGACGCGGACGGCCGGGACGGCGCGGCGGAGGGGCCGCGCTCGCCGCACGAGGAGATCCGCGAGTTCTTCTACCGGCGGCAGAACTACCTCCACGACACCGATCTCGCCGCCGAGTCGCTGGCCCGCGAGATCGGGATCCGCCCGGGGGACGTCGTACGCGCCCTGTCGGCGCGGCTCCTGGACCGGCACGGGGTGCGCCTCGCGGCCGATTCGGACCGGCTGCACCACTACGACGCGACGAGCCGGGTCCTGCACGTGTCGAGCCGGCTGCGGCCGGGCCAGCAGGCCTTCCGGATGGCCACCCAGCTGGCGCTGCTGGAGTACGGGCAGGAGCTCGACCGGCTGGCGGCCGAGGACTTCCCGGCGGACTCCCCCGCCCACGCCCTGGCCCGGATCGGCATCGCCAACTACTTCGCCGCCGCGCTGATCCTCCCGTACGGCGCCTTCCACACGGCCGCCGAGGAGTTCCGCTACGACATCGAGCGGCTCACGGACCGCTTCGGCCTCGGCTACGAGACCGTCTGCCACCGGCTGAGCACCCTGCAACGCCCCCGGCTGCGCGGGGTGCCCTTCTCCTTCGTACGGGTCGACCGGGCGGGCAACATGTCCAAGCGACAGTCGGCGACCGGATTCCACTTCTCCCGCGCCGGCGGCACCTGCCCGCTGTGGAACGTGTACGAGGCCTTCGCCGCGCCCGGCCGCATCCACGTGCAGGTCGCCGCCATGCCCGACGGACAGCGCCATCTGTGGACCGCCCGCGCCGTCACCCGCCACCGCGGCGGCTGGGGCGAACCGGGCAAGACCTTCGCGATCGGCCTGGGCTGCGAGATCCGGCACGCCTCCCGGCTCGTCTACTCCGACGGCCTCGACCTCGGCAAGACCTCCGCCGACACCCCGATCGGCATGGGCTGCCGCCTCTGCGAACGCCTCGACTGCCCGCAGCGGGCCGTGCCGCCCCTCGGCCGGGCCCTCGCCGTCGACGAGAACAGCAGCAGCTTCGTGCCGTACCCGGTCGCGGCCGAACGCGGCTGAGCCGCGCCGCCCGACGACGCCCCCGCCCGCCTACGCCCGCCCGGCTACGGCCGGTTGACGGGGACGTTGCTGGTGACGGTGCCGTCCGTGCCGGAGACCGTGACCGCGTGCCGGACGCCGTCCGGTCCGAGTACGACGGCCAGCCACGCGCTGCCGCCGCCCTCCTGGGCGACCACGCGGATGCTCTCCACCTTGCCGCCGTCCACCGCCCCGGCCGCCTTGTCGGCCGCCTGCCCGATGGCCAGCGAGGGCAGGGGCGCGGGGGCGGTCTTCGCGGAGCCCGCGGGACCCTCTTCGGCGGCGCGCGGGTTCGGGGCCCCTTCCCGCATCTCCTTGAACACCTTGAGGTCCTTGGGGTGCTTGCGGTTCTCGGTGTCGCCGAACACCCGCTCGCCGTGCTCGCCGCCGGCCGCCGGACCGCGCCGCTCGCCGCCCTCGGGGCCGCGCTCGGCCCAGCCGAAGCGGAACCCGGCCCTCCGCTCGTCGTGGTGCTCGTCCACGGCCACCGCCACCGCCACACCGCCGACGATCACCACGGCCGCGCCCAGCGCCGCCCACCGGGCGCCCTTGCGCCGGGGCACCAGGCGCCCCAGGTCCACGCGCTTGCGCGCGCCGGACTGCGGGGCGTTCGCGGGCGGCGGGGCCTGCCCGGGCTGCTCGGACGGCGGGAAGGATTCAGACATACCAGGACTCCTCAGGCACAACCAGGCACGGCGCCCGGCTCGTTGCAGAGCATGCTGAGCGGATGCTGAAGCCCACCTGAAGTCAGCTGAAGACCTCTTCAGCCTGTCGCGGGCCGGGCCTGAGACCCTGGTCGGCATGCGCGTACTGGTGGTGGAGGACGAACGCCGGCTGGCCGTGGCCCTGCAACGGGGACTCCAGTCGGAGGGGTTCTCGGTGGACGTGGCCCACGACGGGCCGCAAGGGCTGTGGCTGGCCACCGAGCACGACTACGACCTGATCGTGCTCGACATCATGCTGCCCGGCCTCAACGGCTACCGGGTCTGCGCACGGCTGCGCGCCGCCGGGAACGAGTCCGGCATCCTGATGCTCACGGCGAAGGACGGCGAGTACGACGAGGCGGAGGCCCTGGACACCGGCGCCGACGACTTCCTGTCCAAGCCCTTCTCCTACCTCGTCCTGGTCGCCCGGCTGCGCGCGCTGGCCCGGCGCACGGGCCGCCGCGGCCCCCAGGTGATGCGCTTCGGCGACCTGGTGCTGGATCCGGCCCGGCACAGCTGCTCCCGAGGCGACACCGAGATACGGCTGACGGCCCGGGAGTTCGCGGTCCTGGAGTACCTGGCGCGGCGCCCGGGCGAGGTCGTGCCGAAGCGGGAGATCCTGGAGCAGGTGTGGGACATCGCCTTCGCCGGCGACCCCAACGTGGTCGAGGTCCACATCAGCGCCGTGCGCCGCAAGATCGACGCGCCGTTCGGCCGCGCCGCGCTGGAGACCGTACGCGGGGCGGGCTACCGGCTGGCGGTCGACGGTGGCTGAGCCCCTGCTCCCCCGCGACCGGTTCCCGCGCCTGCGCGGACTGCGCGGACTGCTCGACCTGCGCGAACTTCGTGACCTGCCCGGCCCGCGCCGGCTGCGGCACCGGCTCCGGCGCTCTCCGCTGCGCCGAGTCCTGCCCACCACCGTCCGGGCCCGGGCCACCCTCGGCGCCGTCCTGGTCGTCGCCGTGGCCCTGGCCCTGGCCTCCTTCGCCCTGCTGGGCCTGCTGGAGGCCAATCTGCTGCGCAACGCCGAACGCGACGCCGCGCGGCAGGCCGAGACGATCGCCCGGCTCGCGGCCTCCGGGGACCTCGAGAAGATGCGGCCGACCCTGCACGGTGTCGAGTTCGTCCAGGTGGTGAACGCCCGCGGGCGGGTGCTGCGCGCCTATCCGAACCCGGCCGGAGAGTTCCCGATCGCCCCCGTCAGACCCCTGCGGCCCGGCAAGGAGTCCCGCACCCTGAACGCCGGCCCGCTCGGCGGCGAACACCGCCAGCGGGTCGTCCAGGTCACCACGGAGACCCCGCAGGGCATGGTCACCGTATTCGTCGGGACCTCGCTGCGCGATGTGGACGCGGCCGACGACACCACCGCCGCCGCGCTCGCGGTGGGCGGCCCGCTGCTCCTCGCAACCGTCGCCTTCGTCACCTGGCGGGTGACGGGCCGGGCCCTCGGGCCGGTCGAGGCGATCCGCGCCGAGGTCGCCGGGATCAGCGACCGGGACCTGCACCGCCGGGTCCCCGTACCGCCCACCCGCGACGAGGTCGCCCGGCTGGCGCAGACGATGAACTCCACCCTGGACCGGCTGGAGTCCGCCGGGATCCGCCAGCGCCGGTTCATCGCCGACGCCTCCCACGAACTGCGCAGCCCCATCACGGTGCTGCGCACCCAGCTGGAGGTGGCTCTGGCGGTCCGGGACCCGGAACTGTGGCCGGAACTGATCAGCGGCGCGCTCCAGGACATCGAGCGGCTCCAGCAGCTCGCCTCCGACCTGCTGCTGCTCGCCCGGATCGACGCCGCCCAGCCGATGGCTTCGGCCCGGCTGGACCTGGGCACCGTGGTCCGGGGCGCCGTGGACGCGCGCCTCGGGGACCGGGTCCCGGTGCGGACGCGGCTGGCGGACGGCGTCCGGGTGGACGGCAGCGCGCTGTGGCTGGCCCGGGTGGTCACCAACCTGCTCGACAACGCCCAGCGGTTCGCGGGCGGGCGGGTGGACCTCGTGCTGAGCACCGCCGGCGGTCCGGGCGGACGGACCGCCGTGCTGGAAGTGACCGACGACGGTCCCGGAATCCCGCCGGGCGACCGGGAACGGGTCTTCGAGCGCTTCACCCGTCTCGACGACGCCCGCAGCCGCGACCACGGCGGGGCCGGCCTGGGCCTCGCCATAGCCCGGGACCTGGCCGCCCACCACGGCGGCACCCTCACCGCCGAGGACTCCCCGCGGGGAGCCCGGATGGTGGTGCGGCTGCCGGTGGCGGACGGCGGGGACCCGGCCCTGCCCGGGTAGCCGGGGGCTCAGCCGAGCAGGGCGTAGACCGTGGAGGCGGTGGCGGCCGGCTCCGCGGCGCCCTCGGGGGTCATGGTGATGTCGGCGAAGGCCATCCGCTTGCCGAGTTTGGTGACCCGTACGTGGATCAGGACGTCGGCGCCGGTCACCGGGCGCTGGAAGCTCGTCGACTGCTGGACGGTGGTCATCGGGCCGTACGCGCCGCGCGCGCTGGAGATCGCGATGACGGTGGCGGTGTCGGCGGCGGCCATCAGGGCCTGGCCGGAGAGCCCGCCGCCGTCCCGGGCCAGGGCCTCGGACCAGGGCAGCCGCAGGACGGCGTGCCGCTCGCCGGTCTCCTGGACGCTCAGGCCCAGGGCGAGCACCCAGGGGGCGAAGTTGTCGGCGAGGATCTTGTCTGCGTCTGCGGAGGAGAACGTCACCGGGCGATTGTGGCGGCCCGGCCGGACCACCACAATCCCCTGTCGGTTTTCGGTCAGAGGGCGGCGGCGAGTTCCGTGCCCTGGCGGATGGCCCGCTTGGCGTCGAGTTCGGCGGCCACGTCGGCGCCGCCGATCAGGTGCGCCTCGACCCCGGCCGCGCGCAGCGCCTCGTACAGGTCGCGGCGCGGCTCCTGCCCGGTGCACAGGACGACGGTGTCGGCCGGTACGAGCCGCTGCTCGCCGTCGACGGTGATGTGCAGGCCCTCGTCGTCGATGCGCTCGTACGAGGCCCCCGCGACGGAGACCACTCCGCGGTGCTTGAGCTCGGCCCGGTGGATCCAGCCGGTGGTGGTGCCGAGGCCGGCGCCGACCTTGGTCGTCTTGCGCTGGAGCAGGTGGACCCGGCGGGGCGGCGCGGGGCGCTCGGCGGCGGTGAGTCCGCCGGGGCCGGTGTACGCGGTGTCCACGCCCCAGTGGCGGAAGTAGACGGCCGGGTCCTGGGAGGCGCCCTCGCCGCTGTCGGTGAGGTACTCGGCGACGTCGAAGCCGATGCCGCCGGCGCCGACGACGGCGACGCGCTCGCCGACGGGGGCGCCGTCGCGCAGCACGTCGAGGTAGCTGACGACGTTGGGGTGGTCGACGCCGTCGATCGCGGGGGTGCGGGGGGTGACTCCGGTGGCGACGACGACCTCGTCGTAGCCCTGGAGCGTCTCCACGTCGGCGCGGGAGCCGAGGCGTACGTCCACACCGCTGTCGACGAGCTGGGTGCCGTAGTAGCGGATGGTCTCCTCGAACTCCTCCTTGCCGGGGATGCGGCGGGCGATGTCGAGCTGGCCGCCGATGTGGCCGGAGGCCTCGAAGAGGGTGACGGCGTGGCCGCGGCCGGCGGCGGAGACCGCGCAGGCGAGTCCGGCGGGGCCGGCGCCGACGACCGCGACGCGCTTCTTCAGCCGCGTGGGCCTGAGGACGAGCTCGGTCTCGTGGCAGGCGCGCGGGTTGACCAGGCAGCTGGTGATCTTGCCGCTGAAGGTGTGGTCTAGGCAGGCCTGGTTGCAGCCGATGCAGGTGTTGATGGTCTCGGCGCGGCCGGCCGCGGCCTTGGCGACGAAGTCGGCGTCGGCGAGGAAGGGGCGGGCCAGGGAGACCAGGTCGGCGCGGCCGTCGGCGAGCAGTTCCTCGGCGATCTCGGGGGTGTTGATGCGGTTGCTGGTGACGAGGGGGACGGACACCGCGCCCATCAGCCGCTTGGTGACCCAGGTGTAGGCGCCGCGCGGGACGGAGGTGGCGATGGTGGGGATGCGGGCCTCGTGCCAGCCGATGCCGGTGTTGATGATGGTGGCGCCGGCCGCCTCGATCTCCTTGGCGAGGTGGACGACCTCGTCGAGGGTGGAGCCGCCGGGGATGAGGTCGAGCATGGAGAGGCGGTAGATGACGATGAAGTCCTCGCCGACGGCCTCGCGGGTGCGGCGGACGATCTCCAGCGGGAAGCGCACGCGGTTCTCGTACGCGCCGCCCCAGCGGTCGGTGCGCTTGTTCGTCGCGGCGGCGATGAACTCGTTGACCAGGTAGCCCTCGGAGCCCATGATCTCGACGCCGTCGTAGCCCGCGAGCTTGGCGAGGCGGGCGGCGCGGACGAAGTCCTCGACCGTGCGCTCGACCTCGATGTCGCTGAGCTCGTTGGGGACGAAGGGGCTGATCGGGGCCTGGAGGGCGCTGGGGGCGACCAGGTCCTTGTGGTAGGCGTAGCGGCCGAAGTGGAGGATCTGCATGGCGATCTTCCCGCCCTCGGCGTGCACCGCCTCGGTGATCACCCGGTGCTCGGCGGCCTCGTCCTCGGTGGTGAGGCGGGAGCCGCCCTCGAAGGGGCGGCCGGCGTCGTTCGGGGCGATGCCGCCGGTGACGATCAGGCCGGCGCCGCCGCGGGCGCGCTCGGCGTAGAAGGCGGCGAGGCGCTCGAAGCCGCCCTGGTGCTCTTCGAGGCCGGTGTGCATCGATCCCATGATCACGCGGTTCGGCAGCGTGGTGAATCCGAGGTCCAGCGGGCTCAGCAGGTGCGGGTACCGGCTCTGGGACATGGGGGCGCCTCCTCGCGCGGGGGTGATGACCCTGTTGTAGCGAGGGGAGGCCGGTTTTGCAACTAGGTGCAAAACCAGGTGGGGCCCCGCCGGCCCGGGATTTCCCGGGGCCCGGGGCCCGGCCGGCCGGAGGCTGTGGCGGAGTTCACGCCACCACGGCCCCCGGGGCGGGGCGCGTCAGTGGATGACCCTGAAGCTGCGCCAGGACAGGCTGGCGGGGGCCGTCACGTTCGAGAGCGTCGTCGCCACGTAGGTGCCGTCGGCCCGGTCGGCCCGGCCGCAGTCCTCCGTCCGGTACAGCACGATGTCGACGAGGGTGTTGTTCTCGACGTGGGTGGCCCCCTTCGGGATGGCGATCTTGTGACATCCCCGGACGAGGGTGTTGGAGTAGCTCAGCTCGTCCGGAGAGTCGTGGCCGCGGAAGCTGAGCATGCCCACGGTGCTCCGGCCCAGGCCCGAGCAGGCGGTGGCGGTCAGCAGCAGCGCCGCGACCCCCACGATGGTGCTGATGCGTCGGCTGTGGGACATGGCGCGGTCCTCGTCTGTGCGGTGGCGGCAGTTCCTGCCCACAGCTTTGCCCCGCGGAGCGCGGGTGGCTTCCGTTGCTCGGCCGACCGGATGAACGCGGGGAACCGGGCCCGGCTCCGCGGGCCTCAGGCGCGGCGCAGGCGGACCGTGACGATCTGGAACGGGCGCAGGGTGAGGGCGACCGTGCCGTCCGGCGAGCAGGCGCCGACCGCCGAGCCCGCCAGGGGGCGCTCCAGCAGGTCGCTCTCGACGGCCGCCGCCACCGGGAAGCCCGCCGAGAGGGTGGCCCCGGCCCGGCCGCCGCGGGACTCGTAGAGGCGGACGATCACGTCGCCGCCGCGGTCCTCGGCCAGCTTGACCGCCTCGACGACCACCGCGTCGTTGTCCACCGACAGCAGCGGGGCGACCGGGCCCGCGCCGCTCACCACCCGCTCGGGCAGGTTGAGCGCGTGCCCCTCGCGGACGGCGTCCGCGATCTCCGCGCCGGGCGCCAGCGAGAAGCGCAGGGTGTGCGCGCCCTGGTCGGTCTCCGGGTCGGGATAGCGCGGCGCGCGCAGCAGCGAGAGCCGGACCGTGGTGGTCTGGCCGCCGTCGGCCCGCACGTCGCGGGTGACGTCGTGCCCGTACGTCGACTCGTTGAGCAGGGCGACCCCCCAGCCCGGCTCCTCCGCGTGGATCCAGCGGTGGGCGCAGATCTCGAACTTGGCCGCCTCCCACGAGGTGTTGGTGTGGGTGGCCCGGTAGACGTGCCCGAACTGGGTCTCCGATGCGGTCCGTTCCGCCTTGACGTCCAGCGGGAAGGCCGCCTTGAGGAACTTCTCCGTCTCGTGCCAGTCCACGTCCGTGACGAGGTCGAGCGTCTTGGCCCCGGACCGCAGGGTGAGCGACTGGACGGCCGTCGAGGAGCCGAAGGAGCGGGTGACCCGCACGGTGACGGCCGACGGGCCGCTCTCGGTGACCTCCATGGCGTCCAGCGCGACCAGGTCGGTGACCTTGTTGCGGTAGAAGGTGTCGATGTCCCAGGCGTCCCACATGTTCGGGAAGTCGGGGTGGATCTGGAGCAGGTTCGCCGCGCCGCCCGGCGCGACCGCCTCGCGGCCCGCCTCCAGGTCGTAGGCCGAGACGACCAGCCCGCGGCCGTCGATCTCCACCAGCAGCCGGCCGTTGGCCAGGACGTGGCCGCCGCCGTGCCGCTCCTCCACCGTGACCGGCTGCCCCTCCCCCGCAGGTACGCCCGCGCCGCCGGCCGGGACACCGCGGCGGGCGTGCGGGGCGCAGTTGAAGACGAGCTCCTGCGCACCCTCCCCGGCCAGTGCCGTCTGCGCGGCCAGGGTGATCCCCTCGAGCTCCTCGCGCACCGCCCGGTAGGTCTCGCGCGCCTCGCGGTGCACCCAGGCGATGGAGGAGCCGGGCAGGATGTCGTGGAACTGGTGCAGCAGCACCGTCTTCCAGATCCGTTCGAGATCCTCGTACGGGTAGGCGTGGCCCGGCACGCGGACCGCGGCGGTGGCCGCCCACAGCTCGGCCTCGCGCAGCAGCGATTCGCTGTGCCGGTTGCCCTGCTTGGTCTTGGCCTGGGAGGTGTAGGTGCCGCGGTGCAGCTCCAGGTAGAGCTCGCCGGCCCAGACGGGCGCGTCCGCGTACTCGGCGCGGGCCTTCTCGAAGAAGGCGTCCGGCCGCTCGATCTCGACCCGCGGGGAACCTTCGAGGTCGCGCTGGCGCTTGGCGCGGGCCAGGTGTTCGCGCGTGGGTCCGCCACCGCCGTCGCCCCACCCGAAGGGCACGAGCGACCGCGAGCCGCGGCCCTTCTCCTGGTAGTTGCGGGCGGCGTGCGCCAGCTGGGCGCCGCCGAGGTCGGAGTTGTAGGTGTCGACGGGCGGGAAGTGGGTGAAGACGCGCGTTCCGTCGATGCCCTCCCACCAGAAGGTGTGGTGGGGGAACTTGTTGACCTGGGACCAGCAGATCTTCTGGGTCAGGAACCAGGTGGAACCGGAGAGCTTGACGATCTGCGGCAGCGCGGCGGTGTAGCCGAAGGAGTCGGGCAGCCAGACGTTGTGGGTCTCGATGCCGAACTCGTCGAGGAAGAACTTCTTGCCGTAGAGGAACTGTCGGGCCATGGCCTCGCCGCCGACCATGTTGGTGTCGGACTCCACCCACATCCCGCCGACCGGCACGAACTGCCCGTCCGCGATCTTCTTCTTGATCCGCTCGAAGAGCTCGGGCCGGTACGTCTTGATCCAGTCCAGCTGCTGCGCCTGCGACATGGCGAACACGAACTCGGGGTGGTCGTCCATCAGGCCGACCACGTTGGAGGAGGTGCGGGCGACCTTGCGCACCGTCTCGCGCAGCGGCCACAGCCACGCCGAGTCGATGTGCGCGTGGCCCACCGCGCTGATCCGGTGGGCCGAGGCGTGGGCGGGGGCGGCGAGCACGCCGGCCAGGCAGGCGCGGGCGGCGGGCGCGGTGCCGGGCACGTCACCGAGGTCCACGGCGTCCAGCGCCGCGTCGACGGCGCGCAGGATCTCGTACCGCCGGGCGTCCCCGGTGTCGAGCTGGGTCATCAGGTCGTACAGGACCTCCAGGTCCTGGACCAGTTCCCACACCTCGGTCTCGAAGACGGCGAGGTCCGTCCGGGCGATCCGGTAGAGCGGCTGGTCGCCGCTGGTCAGCCGGTCGCCCTCGTACGTGGCCGTGTGCTCGACGAGGACCGGGTTGGACGCGGCCTCGACGTACCACTCGACGCGCTCGCCGCCCTCCGCCCGGTCGGCCACGCGCACCCAGTCGTTGTACGGGTTCAGCGCCTTGACCTCGCTGCCGTCGGCCCGATGGACCAGCCCCTCGCACTGGAAGCCGGGCATCATCCGGTCGAAGCCGAGGTCGAGGACGGCCTCGACCGTACGGCCGGCCCAGTCGGCCGGAACGCTGCCGGTGACCTTGAACCAGGTGGTGCCCCAGGCCGGCCCCCACGACGCCCCGGTCTCGCAGGGCTCGTAGGCCGCCGCCAGGCCCTGGGCGACGGGGACGGGCTCTTCGGGGGCCTCCCAGCGCGCGAGGGTCAGCGGGACCGTGCGGGAGTGGACGGCGGGCTTGATGCGCTCCTTGAGGACCCGGCGGAGGCGGTGTTCGGTGATGCTGCGGTCGTCGTGCATGACGGCTGCTCCAGGAGGGAGAGGGGTCGGGACACGGGAGGGGCGGGGGGGGGACGCGGAGGAGGGGGACGCGGAGGCGGGAGGGGCTGGGGGCGGAGGCGGCGGTTCAGATCTTGACGGCTCCCTCTCCGACTCCCTTGAAGAAGAAACGCTGGAGGAAGAAGAAGAGGAGCATCATCGGGACGAGCGCGGCCATGGCGCCCGCGGCGATGAGCCGCTGGTCGTTGACGGTGGTGGCGCCGGCCAGGGTCTTCAGGCCGAGCTGGAGGGTGTAGTTCTCGCTGTTGGTGAGGACCAGCAGGGGCCACAGGAAGTCGTCCCAGGCGCCCATGAAGCTGGTGATGCAGACGACGGCCAGGGCCCCCTTGGCGGCGGGCAGGAACACCCGGGTGAAGCGGGTCCATTCGTCCGCGCCGTCCAGGACCGCGGCCTCCTCCACCTCCTTGGGAACGGCCAGGAAGGCCGCTCTCATGATCATGATGTTGAGCACGGAGACGGCGCCGGGCAGCCAGACGCCGATCAGCGTGTCGACCAGGCCCAGCTCGCGGACCGTGAGGAACATCGAGATCATCACGGACTCGAAGGGGAACATCAGCGTCGCCACGAGCACCGTGAAGACGGCCTTGCGGCCCTTCCAGCCGGGCCGGGACAGGGCGTAGCCGCCCATCGCCCCGAACAGCACGTTCGAGGTGACGGCGAGGGCGGCCACGACGAGGGTGTTGCCGACGTACTGGAGCAGCGGGAACGACTCGGCGACCCGCAGGTAGTTGTCGAGGGTGGGCTGCGAGGGCAGCACGCCGTCGTACACGTTCTCCGTACGGCCGCGGATCGAGGTCAGGAACTGCCAGACGATCGGGCCCAGCATGATCACGAGGATCAGGACCAGCGTGACGTACCGGCCGGCGAGTCCGGCATGGCGGCGCCTCAACTCTCGTCCCCCTTCGACAGGCGGCGGCCCAGCAGGCTGAAGACGAGCGTCAGGAGGAACAGCAGGATCGAGATGGCGGAGGCGTAGCCGGTCTCGCCGGAGAAGCCGAGGCCGACCTGCCGGATGAGGAAGGGCAGGGTGCGGGCGCCGCCGCCGGGGCCGCCGCTCTCGCCGCCGAGGATGTAGATCTCGGTGAACACGCGCAGCGCCGAGATCGCGGAGAGGGTGCCGACCAGCAGCATCATCGGTTTCACCTGGGGGACGGTGATGCTGAAGAAGCGGCGGACGGGGCCGGCGCCGTCGAGGGCGGCCGCCTCGTAGAGGGAGGCGGAGACGTTCCCGAGGGCGGCGAGGTAGAAGACCATGTAGTAGCCGAGGCCCTTCCACACGGTCACGATCATCGCGGAGACCAGCAGCATCGTGCTGTCGGTCAGGAACGGGACCGGCTCGGAGACGATGCTGAGCCTGCGGAAGACGGTGTTGACGAGTCCGTCGCTGCGCAGCACCCACTGCCAGATGAGGCCGACGACCACGGCAGAGGCGATCACGGGGGTGTAGAAGGCGGAGCGGAAGAAGCCGATGCCGGGGACCTTGGTCCGTACGAGGACGGCGAGGGCCAGCGGCAGAAGGACCAGGCAGGGCACGACGACGGCGAGGTAGAGCACGCTGTTGACGGTCGCGGTCCAGAAGTCGGGGTCGGCGAGGGCGCGGCGGTAGTTGGCGAAGCCGACGAAGCCGCCGCCGCGCAGGATCTGCGCGTCGGTGAAGGAGAGGACGACGGTGTTGACGAACGGCCAGAGGCTGAACAGCACCACCATGAGCAGGCCGGGGGCGAGGAAGAGGTACGGGGTCCACCAGGCGCGGTGGCGCACCGCGGTCCCGGCCCGCCCGGCCCGTTTCTCGCGCCCGGCCCGCCTCTCCCGCCCGGTCCGCTTCTCGCGCCCGGTCCGCTTCTCGCGGGCGGCGGGCAGTACGCGGGTCACTTGCGCGCCGCGGCGGCGAGCAGCTTGTTGGCCTCCTCCTGGGCCTTCCTGACGGCCGTACGGGGATCCTGTTCGCCCTTGATGGCCCTCTGCATCTCCCGTACGACGGCGTCGCCGACCTGACTGGTCCACTGGACGGGGGTGTTGGCGTCGAGCTCGGCCGTCTTCAGCTGCTCCGCGCCGACCGCGCGGGCCAGGGTCTCGGCGTCCTTGCCGTCGCCCTTGTCCGTGAAGTACGGGTCCGCGAGGCCCTGGGCGTTCGACGGGTAGATGGTGGCCTTCTTGGAGAACGCCACCTGGTTGGGGCCGTTGGTGACCCATTTGGCGAACTCGGCGGCCGCGTCGAGGTGCTTGGTGTCCTTCTTGATGCCGAGGGACTGGGCGTAGATGCCGATGTGCCCGAGGGTGCCCGTGACGGCTCCGGCGACCTGGGTGTTCGCGTAGACCTGCGGGGCGTTCTGCTTGATGTCCTTGACGAAGCCCGGGGAGCCGGGGCCGAAGACGAGCTTGCCGCCGCCGTAGAGCTGGTTGATGTCGTCGGACTTGAGGAGGGACTCCTTGGGCATCGCGCCCTTGGCGTACAGGTCCTTCATCCGTTCCACCCACGCGACGGCCCGGTCGGTGTCGAAGGTGAACCGCTCCCCCTTCGCGTCGAGGATCGGGACGCCCATCTTCTGCCAGTCCCCGGGCAGCCGGCCCTTGGGGTCGGCCATGAAGGCGGCCGTGCGGCCGCCGGAGGTGACGGCTATCCGCTCGGCGTAGTCGAAGAACTGCTCGACGCTGGTGGGCGGTTTGGCCGGGTCCAGGCCGGCCTTCTCGAAGAGCTCCTTGTTGTAGGTGAGGATCTCCGGGGTCACGTACCAGGGGTAGGCGTACACGCCGTCGCCCTTGCCCGGCAGCTTGAACTGCTCCCAGGCGCCCGGCACGTACTCCTGGGCCAGCGCTCCGTCGAGTCTGGCGACGTCGGCCAGCATCCCCCGGTCGCCGAGGAGCTGGAAGGAGTCGGTGGACAGGTTGACCACGTCCGGCAGGGCTCCGGCCTGGGCGTCGGCGACGAGCTTCTCGTTGTAGCCGTCGCCCGGGACGTCCTCCCATTTGACCTTCGCGTCGGGGTACTTGGCCTCGAACCCGTCGATGACGCCCTGGACGTAGGCCGTGAAGACGGGCTTCAGCTGGAGGGTGCGGAAGGTGATCTCGCCCGACACTCTGCCCGTCCGCTCGGCCTCTCTCACCTCCCCCGAGCCGCCGCTCATTCCACACGCACCGGTCGACAGGAGGGCGCCGGCCACCAGCACGGCAACGGCCGTACGGGTCGGGTTCGAACGGGTCATCGTTGCCGCCTTCGCAGAAGTCCGGCCTCATTGCCGGAGGCGGTGCCCACGGTCTCCGGGAACCAAGACCCCGTCAATGAGGCAGGTGCCCCCATGGCCGGTGGGGGCCTGTTCCGGAATGCCGCGACCAGGGCGCGCGGGCCCCGAAGGGCCTCTGCGCCGTATGCCCCGAGCTGGACTAATGCGCTTTAGTACAAAGGCAGTCGGCGGTGGTATCGATTCGATAACGAAGCGCTCTCTCCCGTGCGATCTGACGCTTTGTCGCCGGTCCGCGCGGGCTCGCACTAATGCGGTTTACTTCATCGGGTACTCGGCCTTCTCCGCGAGCTTGCCGTCCTTGAAGCAGAAGCGGAGCACGGTCTCCTTGCCGTTCTTGGGGTCGTCGCTGGAGACGTACCAGGCGCAGACGCTGCCCTCGGGCTCGGCCGGGCCGCCCTCCTTCAGCGCGCTCTTGACGAAGGATTCGCCCGACGGGAGCTTGGCGCGCACCTCGCTCTCCGCGTCGCCGGCCTTCACCGCCTCGTAGACCTTGGGGTCGATCAGGGTGTTGTCGGCCATGTCGAGTACCTTGCCGATGCCGAAGACCGCCGCCACGGCGAGGCCGACGCCCAGCACCAGGGCCACCCCGCAGCCGATCAGACAACCCTTGCGCTGTGCCACGCCGATTCCTCCGTGTCGCTCCGCGTCCGGCGTCGGTCGCCTGGACACTGCGAGCCTCACAAAGGGCGGGGGCCCGGGGCTGTCCTCGAAAGTCGTCGGCCGCCGCGACGATCGTCGTTCGAGGTCGGCACCCCGAGCGGCGCCGGCTCCCGGGCCGGCGCAGCTCGGGCTCGGGGCGTCACCGCATCAGGTCCCCGGGGTCGGTGTTGGCCCCGCAGAGGATGACGGCGACCCGCTCGCCCAGCGGCTCCGGTGCTCCGCGCTGGGCCGCCAGGGCGGTGGCCGCGCCCGCCTCGACCACGATCCGGTGCTCCTCCCACAGGGCCCGCCGCGCGTCCGTGATCGCCGCGTCCGGGACGAGGACCGACAGGACGCCCGCGTCCTGCGCGGCGGCCAGCGCGTCCGCCGAGACGCGGGTGGCACCCAGGGAGTCGGCGGCCACGGAGTCCACCTCGACGTCCACCGGGCGGCCCGCCGCCAGAGCCGCGTTCAGGGCGCGGCAGTTCTCCGGCTCGGCGGCGACCACCCGTACGCCGTGTTCGCGCGCGGCGGTGGCGATCCCGGCGAACAGCCCGCCGCCGCCCACCGCGACGACCACCGCGTCCAGTCCGGGCAGCGCGGCCCGGATCTCGTCGAGCAGGGTGCCGGCGCCCGCGGCGATGAGCGGGTGGTCATAGGCGTGGCTGCTGAGGGCCCCGCTCCCGGCGGCGAACTGCTCGCAGGCGGCCAGCGCTTCGGCGTACCGGTCGCCGACGAGCCGCACGTCGGCCCCGTACCCCCGCAGCCGTTCCACCTTCACCCGGGGGGCGTTGGCGGGCAGGAACACCGTCGCGGGCACGTCCTGGTCACGGGCCGCCCAGGCGCAGGCGAGCCCCGCGTTGCCGCCGGAGGCGATGGTGACCCCGGCGGCCGGGAGGGTGCCGGCCCGGTGGTGGGCGGCGAGGAAGTTGCGCGCGCCGCGGGCCTTGAAGGAGCCGGTGTGCTGGAGGTGTTCCAGGGCGTACCAGACCCCGTCCGAGGCGGGGACGACGGCGACGGGCCGTACCGATCCGGCGATGCGGTCGGCGGCGGCGCGGACGGCCGCGTAGTCGAGCTGCTGTGCGGAGTGCATGGCGTGTCTCCCCGGTCAGGTGGTGTGTGGGTTCCGCTATCTCGTGCGCACGGACTCCAGTGGATACGTTGAATTCCGCGTGAAGTAAGTACTGATGGGGTGGCCCCTACATGCGCAAT
>NZ_JBHXNP010000083.1:0-42395 GCF_042719495.1 Streptomyces sp. NPDC058525 | reverse complement strand
TTCCGCACCAACTGCCGTCGGCCCGAGGAACACCCCGCTGTCATCTCCGTAATCAGCGACCGCACACAGCGCGCACATCTCAATCAGCAGCCAGGGCGCCCCGGAGAGCCGGACGGCCACTCCTTGGGAGCCACTGAAGGCAAGAACCCATAAGCCACACCCGGCCCTCCCGGGCCACCAAACAACTTACGGAGAATCCATGAGCGCGCACGGCCACGTCGACCTCGGCCACACGGTGGCCGGCTGGACCGGTACCGGCCTCGCCCTGGTGGGCTCGACCGGGGCGGGCCTCGCCGTGTGCGCCGCCTGGCTGCCCGGGGTCTGGATCGGGCTCGGCGTCGTCGCGGCGGCCGGGGCCGTCACCTGGCTGCTGCACCTCGCCGGGTGGGGCAAGCCCAGCGGCCCCCGCCCCGAGGCCGACTGGGACTGGCGCACCCGGGACACCGCCGCCCGCGCGGGGCACGCGGACTGCCTGGGCTGCCGGGTCGGCGGACCGCGCCGGGCCGCGGCGGCCGCCCCTCGGCCCCGATCGGCCGTGCCGCTGCCCGCCGCGGATGGCGGCGCATGAACTGCGGGTGAAGTGTCCGGGCCCTTCTCGCAGGCGCCCTTTCCCCCGTTTCGCGGACGAGGCGGGCAGAAGTTCGAATGCGCGGCACGCCACGGTTGGCCGCGTTCAGCGTGTGCTGTACGAGACCGTTGGGCAGGATCGAGACGGCCGCGCGTGCGGCCCGCAGTGGAACGTTGAGAAGGATCAGCCAGATGGCAACAGGCACCGTGAAGTGGTTCAACTCGGAGAAGGGGTTCGGCTTCATTCAGCAGGACGACGGCGGGCCGGACGTGTTCGTGCACTTCTCCGCCATCGCGACCACCGGCTTCAAGTCGCTGGAAGAGAACCAGAAGGTCGAGTACAACGTCACCCAGGGCCCCAAGGGTCCCCAGGCCGAGCAGGTGGTCCCCCTCTCGTAGTACCGCTTCCCGGGCCGAGCCCGTGAGGTGAGCCCCGCCGGTCCGTCCGGCGGGGCTTTTTCGCGTACCGGCTCTCCGACGCCCGCTACACGGCCCGGTGGAGGGCCGGCAGGAGCCGCCACAGATGGTCCGCCAGGTCGGCCGGACCGGCCGGGACGGTGTCGTGCAGCCAGTCCGCGAGAACGCCGGTGAAAGCGGCGGCGACCGCCGAGGCGACGAGGTCCGGGTGCGGGGCGCCCGCGGCCGCGCGCTCTGACCGGGCCCGCTCGCGCAGCTCCCGGTGGAGGCGGTCGCCCAGCGGCCCCCCGCCGCCCGGCAGGAGCAGGGTGCGGTAGAGCGGCGCCCGCTCGGCCGCCCCGGCCAGGAAGTCCGCCAGGGCGGCGGGCGGCCGCACCGGGGGGAGCGCCGCCGGGCCGGTCTGCCAGGCGTGCAGGGCGTCGACCGCGGCGTGCACCACATCGGCGCAGGCGTCTACGGCGAGCGCGGTGAGGTCCTCGTAGTGCAGGTAGAACGTGGCGCGGCCGACCTTCGCCCGGCGGACCACCGCCGAGACGCTGACCTCGGCGAGCGGGTGGCCGGCGCATTCCGCGAGCAGGCTCTCGCGCAGCCGCGCCCTGGTCCGTGCCGTGCGCGGGTCCGGCGCCCGCGCGTCCTGCGCGCTCACGCGGCCGGCAGCGCCGCGCCGAGGGCCAGCGCGCCGGGCAGGGCCTGGGCGACGAGGATCCGGCGGTTGGCGGTCGCGGCCCCGTAGACCCCGGCGACGAGGATCTGAGCGACCGTGTGCACGGGCCGCCTCCACTTCACAGGTTCGGGGACTGTATTTTCTGGACAACTGTCCAGGAAATACAGTCCCCGTCCACGGCTCAGTCCTCCCGGACGGAGATGGCCGAGACCGGGCAGGCCCGGGCGGCCTCCCGGACCAGCGGGCTCCCGGCGCCGTCCTCGCGCCCCGGGAGCAGCTCGCCGAAGCCGTCGTCGTCCTGGGTGAACACCCCGGGGGCGGTCAGCGCGCACTGGCCCGCGCCGATGCAGACGCCCGTGTCGATGTCGATGTGCAGACGCGCGTGCGACACCGCCCTCACCAGGCCACGGGCAGCTCGACCATGCCCTGGATGGTGTCGCCGGGCTTGAAGGGGATCCCGTCCGGATCGGCGGCCAGCCGCAGCCCGGGCAGCCGCTCGAACAGCGTGCCCAGCGCGATCTCCATCTCCGCGCGGGCCAGGTTCTGCCCGAGGCACTGGTGGATGCCGAAGCCGAAGGCCACGTGGTGCCGGGCGGGCCGGTGCCAGTCCAGCGCGTCCGGATCCTCGAAGACGGAGTCGTCGCGGTTGATGACCGAGGTGGAGAAGACCACCCCGTCCTCCGCGCGCACCGTGACCCCGCCGATCTCGATGTCCTCGGTCGCGACCCGCAGCATGCCGTCCGCGATCGACAGGAACCGCATCAGCTCCTCCACGGCCGAGGACATCAGCGCCGGGTCCGCGCGCAGCTCGGCCAGCTGCTCGGGGTGGCGCAGCAGGGTGAAGGTGCCGAGCGAGATCATGTTGGCGGTGGTCTCGTGCCCCGCGATCAGCAGGATCGCGGCGAGGTCGGCCAGTTCCCCGACGCCGATCTCGCCCGGCTCCAGGCGCTGCGCGATCAGCTCGTCGAGCAGTCCGTCCCCGGGCTCGCCGCGCTTGCGCCCGATGAGGCCGACGAGGTACTCGTCGAGCCTGCGGCGGGCGTCCTCCACATCGGCGGGCTCCGGGCCGCGCAGCAGCCGCCGGGACTCGCCCTCGAAGAACTCGTGGTCCTCGTACGGGACTCCGAGCAGGGCACAGATCACCATCGAGGGCACCGGCAGGGCGAAGGCGGAGACCAGCTCCGCCCGCGGGCCCGCCGCGACCATCTCGTCGATCAGCCGGTCCACCGTCTGCTGGATGCGCGGCCGCAGGGCCGCGGTCCGCTTCACGGTGAAGGAGGGGATCAGCATCCGGCGCTGGGCGTTGTGCTCGGGATCGTCGAACCCGAGCAGCGCGGCGCGCCGGTTCTGGAGGCCCTTGAACCGCCGGCTGGGCATGGGGAAGCCCGCGTTGCGGCGGTCGGTGGAGAGCCGTCCGTCGGCCAGCAGGGTGCGGGCCTCGGCGAGCCCGGTGACCACCCATACGGAACGGCCGTCGAAGAGGGTGACGCGGGAGAGCGGCCGGCTCTCCCGCAGGGGTTCGTAGGCGGTGGGCGGGTGGTAGGGGCAGGTTCGGTCCTGGGGGAAGGCAACGGTCTCTGACGTGAAGGACATGAGCACCTCGCGAGCGATGGTTCCGTTGTGCCGGATCCATTACATGCCTGAGGCACCTATCCCACCTATGCCACTTTCGGCCAGATCACCCGAGTTCGCCCACAGGGCCCAGTCGGCGGTCCGGCGGGCTCAGAGATGGGCGTCCAGGAAGGCCCGGAACTCCTCGCTGGTCAGGGGCCCGGCCTGGCTCGCCACCGCCTCGCCGTCCTTGACGAGAACGGCGGTCGGCGCGCCGGTCACACCGAAACGCCTGGTCGGCCCCGGGCAGCGGGTGATGTCCGTACGGACGGCGGTGAGCCGCGCCCCGTACTCCTCCGCCAGCTCGCCGACGACCGCGTCCATCGCGCGGCACGCCTCCAGGGCCTTCGGCCAGGTCCCGCAGAAATAGGCGAGAACCGGCCCCGGCGCCATCGACAGGATGAAGTCGAACTCCTGGTCCTCCAGTGGCTGGTGTACCCGACGTGCCATGCCTGCCGCTCCTCGCTCCCGGGCCGCCCTGACCAGGGAGGCGGCCACCATCATCGCCGCTGCGCGCGGCGGCCGGTTGAAGCTCCTATTGGCTGTCAAGCGGCGGTGAGCCAGTCGCGGTAGGCGTTGGCGAGGGTGTCGTCGCGGCGGGTTCCGCGTTCGATGCAGGAGATGACGGCGGGCCAGACGCCGAAGTGGTTGGCGGCGGTGGTGAGGGTGATGTTCTTGGCCTGGCGCGCGGGCCGCAGGTCGGCGATCTCCGGGACTGGGACCGTGGTGGTGAGGTAGCGGAACACTTCCCTGACGATGGCCCGTTTCAGGAGGCGGATGATCTCCTTCTTGGTCCGGCCGGCCGCGGTCTGCCGGACCACGTAGTCACGGGTGCGAGCGTCGCTTGACATACGGACCAGCGCTATCCGGTAGAGGGCCGCGTTGGCGGCCCGGTCGCCGCCTCGAGAGAGGCGGTGGCGGTTGGTTTTGCCACTGGAAGCCGGGACCGGTGCGACGCCGCACAGGGCTGCGAAGGACGCCTCGGTGCGGAGACGGTCGGGGTTGCCGCCGGCGGTGATCAGCAGCTGGGCTGCGGTGTCTGGGCCGACGCCGTAGGCGGCACGCAGGCCTGGATTGTGTCCGGTGACCACGTTGTCCAGCGAGGCCGTGAGCTCGGCGTGCTCGGCGGTCAGGGCCTGGACGCGTCGGGCCAGACTCTTCAAGGCGGTCAGGACGGCGGTGTGGACGGCGTCCCCCGCAGGGCGCAGGCGTGAAAGGGCGTCGATCAGCGGTTTGCCGTGCAGGGCCCGGTAGCGGGCGCGGATGGCGTCGGGGGCGCTGATGAGGATGTGCCCGGTCTGGTTCACGGCGGCGGTGCGTGCTTTGACCGTGGACCGGGCGGTGTTGTGGAGGGCGCGTATGCCGGTGACGGTCTCGTCCTTGGGCGCGCTCGATGCACGCCCGGAGAGTGCGGCGCGGGCGGCGGCGTAGGCGTCGATGGGGTCGGACTTGCCGCTGCGGCGGCGTTCGGCGCGGTCGGGGCGGTTGACCTCGACCACGCTCAGGCCATCGGCGACGGCTGCGCGGGTGAACCCGGTTCCGTAGGATGCGGTGCCTTCCACACCGATCGCGATCACGTTCCCGTGCGCGCCCAGGAACGCGAGAGCTGCCGTATATCCGGCGGTGGTGGTGGGGAACTCTGCGTCGGCGAGATGGCCGCCGTTGTCGGTGAGGACCGCGACGTGAATGGTGTCGGCGTGCGAGTCCACACCGCCGAACACCCACTGGCCGCCCGTGCCCGCCATGCCTGCTGCTGTCATGCTGGAGGTGCCTTCCTAGCCGGAGGCGGCACCGGCCGGGTGGGGCAGACAGGACATTGAGGGGGCTTCTGACCAAGCTCCTATCAGGTCATGTTCCACCTGGCCGGAGCCATGAGAACGGGCCCCGGCAGCCGGACGGTACAGCCGGAAGACAACCCAGCAGGGTGTCAGTCAGTGGCAGAGCCACGACCACCGGAACCCGCTACGAGTATCAATGTCAGTGGTGCCTGTGAAGCTGTACGGCATGGACGACAGGATGCTCCGGCGCCGGGTCTACGGCGCCGACCACGAAGACCCGGACCCCGGCCCGCGCCCCGGCCACGTCTACGGCGAGCTCGTGGGCGGCCCCCTGGACGGGCTGCTGCTCGACGTCACCGGCTGGAGCGTCCGGCAGCTCGCCGAAGAGGCCCGGCTGCCCACGGAGATAGGGCGCTACGGGGCGGGCGGCCGCGCGCACTACCGCCGCCGGGCGGCAGACCCCGGCCGCTGGGACTGGGTGGGGGACAGCCGCTGACCGGCCCGGCCGTGCACCACGAGCCTCCGGAGTCGGCGATCATGGAATTCGACACACGGAGGAATGGGGCCATGGGGAACCTGGAGATGAGCACCGGCGACATGCGGGCCGTGATCCGCCTGCTGACGGCGGTGGAGCGGACACCCGAGCAGGAGCGCGTCCTCGGCGTCGCGCGGGAGCGGTGCGCGCGGGCCGACGCCCGCTTCGAGGACGAGGGCATCAGGCTGGGGGTGCCGGTCACCCGGGCGCTGGAGGAACTGCTGGACGGCAGCCCCAGCGCGGACATGGAGCCCGCCTACACCTACGCCTTCCAGGCGCTGGTCGCCGTGAACTTCTCCGATACCTACGACCTCGGCTACTGGCGCCGGCCGTCCTGGTTCCACACCGTCGACGAGGAGATGACCCGGCACGGGGTCCCGGCCGACCTCGCGCCCGTCGCGATCCTGTTCGGCGGCCCGCCGCTGCGGCTCCCGCATCCGGGCGACGCCGTCCCGTGGATGGGCACCTTCCCCGCCTCCCGGGCCGCCGAGCTGGTCGAGGCGTACGAGGCGGTCCTGGACCGGCTCGACCCGGAGGTGCGGGAGACGGCGGAAGTGCTGCTGGAGCCCATGCGCGTCGAGGCCGGGGAGTGGGAGTCGACGAAGAAGGCGGGCCGGACCGAGGACACCGTCTTCTTCTGGATCCACTGAACTCAAGGGGCCGGGGCGGGGCCGAAGGGCCGGGGCGAGGCCGAAGGGCCCGGCGGCCGGGATCCGGTGGCCGCTCCCGAAGATTCTTTGAAGAATTCTCCGGAGAGCTGTCGATCCGGGCGTCTCCCGTTCGACGCAGGGGTGAGAGGCAGGGAAAGCCCCCGCCCTCCCGACCGAGGAGTCACCATGCCGCGCTTCCTGACGATGATCCGCATCAACGAGCAGGACCTGCCCCCCGAGGAGTTCCCGGCCGACTTCCAGCAGCGGATGGGCGCCCTGTTCGAGGAGATCACCAAGGCCGGGGTCATGCTCGACACCGCCGGCCTGCTGCCCACCTCCGAAGGCACCCGCCTCAGCTGGTCCGGCGGGAAGATCAGCTTCACCGACGGCCCCTTCACGGAGACCAAGGAGGTCGTCGGCGGGTACTCCCTCACCCAGTGCAAGGACAACGCCGAGGCCATCGAATGGACCAAGAGGTTCCTGGAGATCCACCCGGCCGAGTGGAACGTCAGCGCCGAGGTCCGGGAGATCCAGGAGATGTGATCCGCGGCGCGTTTGCCCTGCCTCGTCACGGCTGCTCTGATGGGTGGCCGTGACGGCAGTGAGTGCGGCCCAGGCGGTCGAGACGGTGTTCAGGATCGAGTCGGCGCGGATCATCGCCGGCGTCGCCCGTATCGTCCGGGACGTCGGCATCGCCGAGGAACTCGCGCAGGACGCCCTCGTCGCCGCGCTCGAACAGTGGCCCGCGTCGGGCGTCCCGGACCGGCCGGGCGCCTGGCTCATGGCCACCGCCAAACACCGCGCGATCGACCTCGTCCGCCGCAAGGAGACGTACGCGCGCAAACTCGCGGAGGTCGGCCGGACCCTGGAGGACGTACCGCCGCCCGCCGAACCGGCCGACCTCGCGGACCCCGAGCACATCGACGACGACCTGCTGCGGCTGATCTTCACGGCCTGCCACCCGGTCCTCGCCACCGAGGCCCGGATCGCGCTCACCCTGCGCCTGATGGGCGGCCTGACGACCCAGGAGATCGCCCGCGCCTTCCTCGCCTCCGAGTCCGCCGTGGCCCAGCGCATCGTCCGGGCGAAGCGCACCCTGGCCGCGGCCGGGGTGCCCTTCGAAGTCCCGTACGGGGCCGACCGCGAGGCACGGCTCGCGTCGGTCCTCGAGGTCATCTACCTGGTGTTCAACGAGGGTTACTCGGCCACCGCGGGCGAGGACCTGGTCCGTCCCGCCCTCTGCGAGGACGCGCTGCGGCTGGCCCGCGTCCTGGCGGGCCTGATGCCCAAGGAGCCCGAAGTGCACGGCCTCGCCGCGCTGCTGGAGTTCCAGGCGTCCCGCATGGCCACCCGGACCGGACCCGACGGGGAACCGGTCCTGCTCGCCGACCAGAACCGGGCCCGGTGGAACCGCCTGCTCATCCTCCGGGGCATCGAGGCCATGCGGCACGCCGGCACCGGCCCGTACTCCGTCCAGGCCGCGATCGCCGGCTGCCACGCGGCCGCCGTCCGCTACGAGGACACCGACTGGACGACGATCGCCACCCTGTACGGGCGGCTCGTCACACTGGTCCCGTCCCCGGTGGTGGAGCTCAACCGGGCGGTCGCCGTCTCGATGGCCCAGGGGCCGGAGGCCGCGCTGCCGCTCGTCGACGCACTCGCGCGGGAGCCGGCCCTGCGCTCCTACCACCTGCTGCCGAGCGTGCGGGGAGACCTGCTGGAGCGGCTCGGCCGGCCCGCGGAGGCCCGCGCCGAATTCGAACGCGCGGCCTCGCTCACCCGCAACGAGAGCGAACGCGCCCTGCTCCGCCGACGCGCGGAGCAGCTGTAGCGCGTGACGCCCAGGCCGTCGCCAGGGGACGGCCGTGGGCCGTACGGCGGCGCCGGCGCGACGGCTGAACCACGGTCGGCCGGGCTGTCCGGGACCGCACTCTTGTGTCCTCGGACGGGACCGGGGAATCTGGGGCGCCCCCACGCCCGGTCGACGAAAGGTCAGGTGTACCGGAGATGACCGCCACCAGACGCTCAGCGAGGCTGCTGCCCTGCGCCGCCCTGCTCGCCGCCGCCCTCCTGCCGATCGCCCCCCTCGCCACCGCCGCCTCCGCGGCCTCCGGCCCTCCCGCCGCCCCCGGCGCTTCCGCGGCCCCGGCCGGGAAGTTACAGCTCGCCGGCCCCGCCGAGCAGGCGGTCCCGGACGGCTGGATCGTCGTACTCAAGCAGCCCGCCGCCGGTACCCGTACCCTGCACGACCTCCTGGCGAAGGCGGGCGGCTCGGCCCGGATCGGCCACGTCTACACCTCCGCGCTCCACGGGTTCTCCGCGCGGATGGACCGGAACCAGGCGGCCCGGCTCGCCGCCGACCCGCGCGTGGCCCGCGTCCAGCAGGACACCACGCTCACCCTGGACGCCGCGGCCCCCACCGGCACCGGCCCGGCGGCCGAGCAGCCGGGCGCCCCCTGGGGACTCGACCGCATCGACCAGCGCGCGCTCCCGCTCTCCACCACCTACACCTACCGGACCACCGCCCCCGGCGTCCGGGTGTACGTCATCGACACCGGACTGCGCACCACGCACACGCAGTTCGGCGGCCGCGCCTCCGTCGGCACCGACACCGTCGGCGACGGACAGAACGGCAACGACTGCAACGGCCACGGCACCCACGTCGGCGGGATCGTCGCCGGCTCCACCTACGGCGTGGCCAAGGAGGCCCGGCTGGTGGCCGTCCGCGTCCTGAACTGCCAGGGCTCCGCCAGCACCTCGGGGGTCATCGCGGGCGTCGACTGGGTGACCGCGAACGCGGTGCGCCCCGCCGTCGCGAACATGAGCCTGGGCGGGGCCGCCAACTCCGCCCTCGACGCCGCCGTCCGCGGCTCCGTCCGCGCCGGGATCACCTACACCGCCGCGGCCGGCGGCTCCGCCCGGCCCGACGGAGCCTGCGCCACCTCGCCCGCCCGGCTCCCCGAGGTCATCACCGTCGCGGCGAGCGACAGCCTCGACCGCCGGGCCTCCTCCTCCAACTACGGCCAGTGCGTGGCCCTGTTCGCACCCGGCGTGGGCATCCCGTCCGCCTGGAAGGGCGGCGACACCGCCACGGCCACCCTCAGCGGCACCTCGGCGGCCACCGCCCACACCGCCGGAGCCGCCGCCCTCCACCTGGCCTTCCGGCCCGGCGACACTCCCGCACAGGTCAAACAGGCCCTCGTCGTGAACGCCACGGCCGGCGTCCTCCAGGGCAACCCGCCCGTCGCCCCGAACCGGCTCCTCTACACCCTCTACCGGCCGTAGCGGGCGGCCACATCGAGCGGCGTCCGCCCGGGCCGGCGCGGCGCGGTCAGCGCGACGGGCCGGCGGAAGCCGCCCGAGCGGGCGATCTGCCGGACCGTCAGGCGCAGCGCCTCCTGGAAGGCGCCCATGGTGTTGCGGGCCGCCGGGGTGTCGACGTACAGCGAGTTCATGTGCAGCCCCTCGGCGTCCCGCTGGAACCACGAACAGGCGCCGTTGGCGCGCGCCGACCACACGTGCGTCGAGGGCCGCCACTCGTCGTGGCGCTCGGCGCCCCGGCAGCGGCGCATGTCGATGTACGAGAAGAAGTTCACCGGGTACGGCCAGGAGCGGGCGGCGAACTCCTCGGGGGCGAGCAGCTCCCAGGCCCGTACGAACGGCACGTCGATGTGGCTGATCATCTCGCCGAACCCGGCCCGGACCCCCGCCATCACCTGGGCGAAGTCCCGGCCGGGGGAGGCGTCGAACTCGATGGGCATGGTGTTGACGAACCAGCCCACCGCATTGCCCCAGCCCTCCCGGCCGCGCTCGCTCACCGGCATCAGACCCCGGTAGACGCCCGGTCCGCCGGCCTCGCGCAGGCAGACGGCGACGGAGGCCAGTACCCCCATGAAGGGCTTCCCGCCGACCGCCAGGCAGGTCTTCTCGAAGACCTCCGTCTCGGCGGCGTCCAGCAGCGTGGAGGCCTCGTTGACGATCGGGTACATCCGGTCCGGCTCCACGCCGAGATCGAGCGGGAAGCGGGGGAAGAACTCACCGCCGCGCGCGATGAACTCCTTCCAGTAGTCCAGGCGTTCGTCGCTCGCGTCGATGGAGAGGTAGCGGCGGCGCTGCTCGTCGGCGAAGTCGAGATAGCTGGGCGCGGCCGACGGCAGCCCGCTGTCCTCGCCGCGGCACAGGGCCTCGTACTCCGTCAGCACCTCGTGGACGACGATCGGCATCGACATGCCGTCGCACACGATGTGGTCGAAGGCGAGGTAGACCGTCGCGGAGTCCTCGCGCAGCACCGCGCCCATCACGAACAGCGGCCAGGACAGCGTGTCGATGCTCCGGGTGAACCGCTCGACGAGGAAGTCGCGCAGCGCCCCGGAGGTCTCGAAGGTGTCCACGGTCTCGGCTTCGAGGGCGAGTTCGGCGGGGTCGAACGGTTCGCAGGACAGCTCCCCGGCCAGCCGGCGGAAGGCGCACCTCAGCACCTCGTGCCGCTGCACGAAGGCCAGCAGGGCCCGGGCCAGGGCCGGTTCGTCCAGCCGCCCGGCCACCTCGAACGTGACGGCGATCCACGACGCGACGGGGTCGTCGGCGGCCCGGCTCTCCTCGGCGACGGTGAAGTGCTTCTCCTGGTTGAACGAGGCCCTCCTGCCCGGCTCGTCGTCGGGCCCGCCGGCCTCCGCGACCGCGGACCTCAGCCGCCATTCGACCACCCGACCGGGTGCCACGTGGTGCATCTCCAGAGGAAACTGCCGCATTCCGTTCATCCCTTCGCCCCCGAGTCAACCCCGAGGCCCTAACGACCCCCAGGGCGCGAAGGTGACGAAATCGGCGACGTACGTACCTCAGTCCCCGTCCGTGTCGGAGTCGTCGCGGCGCACCTCGATGTGGTCGGCGGCCAGGTCCACGGCCACGCGCTGCTCCATGCCGAGGGCCTCCAGGAACTTGTGCGGCAGCTGCACGCGGCCCGTGCGGTCCAGCATCACGTACTCCCGTTCGCTCACCGACTGCGCGCCGTGCTCGTCGGTCACCGTACGGCGCAGCACCTCGCTGCTGGTGCGTCCGTCGCGGATGGCCACCGTGCGGCGGACCTCCCCCGCGACGAGCGGATCGTGGGTCACGATGACCACCGTGGCGCCCAGTTCCCGGTTGACCGTGCGGAAGGCCTCGAAGATCGCGGCGCCGGTCTCGGAGTCCAGCTCGCCCGTCGGCTCGTCGGCGAGCAGCACCGCGGGGTCATTGGCCATGGCCACGGCGATGGCCACGCGCTGCTGCTGGCCGCCGGACAGCTCGGCCGGCCGGCGGGCCGAGAGGTCGGATATCTCCAGGGCTTCGAGGAGTTCGCCGACCCGGGCCGCCCGGCGCCTGGCCGCGCCCCGGGCAGCGCGGCCCCTCAGCTGCATGGGCAGGGCGATGTTCTCGGCGGCCGTCAGGAAGGGCATCAGGTTGCGGGCGGTCTGCTGCCAGACGAAGCCCACCGCCTCCCGGCGGTAGCGCAGCCGCTCCTTGGCCGACATCTCCAACAGGTCGTAGCCGCCGACGGTGGCGGTCCCCGCCGTCGGGACGTCCAGTCCGGCCAGGATGTTCAGCAGGGTGGACTTGCCGCTGCCGGAGGCTCCGACCAGGGCCACCAGATCGCCCTGCGCCACGGTCAGTTCGAGCCCCTGCAAGGCCTGCACCTCGACCCCGTCGGTGCTGAAGATGCGCACCAGGCGATCGCAGGCGATGGCCGTGTCCGCCCCGGTCGTCCGGGGCGCGGCGGCGGCCAGCGCCTGCCGGCGCAGCTCTTCGTAGGTCGGCTGCTCGGTGTTCACCGCTGGTCTCCCGCTCTCAGCTCGGTGGAGATCTGTCGTCTGCCGGATATCGCCGCCTCGGCGAGCACGGCCGCGGCGACCAGCGCCGCCAGGCCCAGCGCCTGCGTCAGCACGGGCCGCGCCGTGAACCGCAGCCCGGCCGGCACCGGTGCGCCGACCAGCGCGGAGAGGTCCACGGCCGGGCCGAGCAGGGCCACGGCCGCCGCCGCGACCAGCCCGCCGCCGACCGCGGCGACCAGCGCCTGCGGCAGGGACTCGGCGAGGATCAGCGCCACGCCCTGCCGGGGACGCAGGCCCATGGTGCGCAGCCGGGCGAGCAGCGCGGCGCGGTCGGGCGCGGCCCGCATCAGTGTCAGCAGGACGGCCAGCAGGGCGAATCCGGCGGCTCCCGCGACCGCCGCCCAGAACAGCCGTCCGGCCGAGTGCTGGAGCGGGTCGGCGCCGAGCTCGGCGACGGTGTCGGCGCTGGTCCGCACCAGGACGTGCTCGGCGGCCGAGGCCGGAGCGTTGGCGCGGACCAGCTCCCGCAGCCGGTCCGTGTCCAGGGCTCCGGTGGCGAACCAGCGGTTGGGGCTGGAGACACGGGGCGTCAGCGCGACGGTCGGATCCGCCGGCAGGACCAGCGTGCCGGCTCCGCTGCCCGACAGCGCGGGCGTGCCGTCGACCACGGCAGCGGCCCTGACCTGGAGTTCCTCACCGCGGACCCGCAGCCGGAAGGCCTGCTCCCCGGCCTGCGGCACCACATCGCTGCTGAACAGCGCCGGCACCGGCTCCCCGGGGGCGCCCGCCGCGAGCAGCGCCGGATCGAAGCCGCCGCGCCCGACCGTGCGGGCCAGCGCCGCGTACGCCACCGGGTCGACGACGACCACCGTCACCTGCGGGGAGCCCGCCTCGGTGCCGAAGACGAACGCGTCCTCCTCCACCCAGGCCGCGACCGGCGTCCGTACCCCGGGCAGCTCGTTCGCGGCCCGGATGAGCTCGGGCGTCAGCGCGTCGCCCAGGGGAGCGGTGATCTGGGCGTCGCCGCCGACGGCCTGCCGGGCCACCTGGAGCCGGGCGGCGTCCACCGAAGCGAGCACCGTGGCACCGAAGCCGCCCGTGGTGACGGCGAGCAGCAGGGCGATCAGCGGCAGTACGGAGGGCCGCCCGCGGCCCCCGCTGCCCCGGGCGGCGCGCGCCAGCCCGAGGAAGCCGACCAGGCCGGGACGCCGTCCGGCCGCCCCGGCCAGCGCCCCGACGAGGGCGGGCTGGAGCCGGGCGAGCAGCAGCGCCCCGGACAGCGCGAGCAGCAGCGGGGCGGCCACCAGCAGCGGATCGAATCCGGCGGAGGTGACGACCCCGCGCCGGCGCACCTCGACCACGGCCGCGGCGGTGGCGGCGAGGACCAGCAGCTCGCCGACGAGACGGCGCCGGGGGCTCGGCCGGCGCGGCGCGGACAGCAGGACGAAGGCCCGTACGGGGAAGGCCAGCAGGGCGAGCAGCGTCACGGCGGACGCGGCGGCCAGCGAGGCCGTCAGCCGGGGGGCCGGCAGCAGCCGGAGCGCGAGCCAGGTGGCGAGCGCGGCGGCCGGCAGCACGGTGAGCGCGCCCTCCGCGAGCAGCCGGCGCACCAGGGAGCGGCGCGAGCCGCCGCGGGCCGACAGCAGCCGCAGCTCGGCCTCGCGCCGGTCGCCGGTGAGCGCGGCGGCCAGGCAGAACACCACGGCGGCCACCCCGGCGACACCGGCCGGGCCGATCGCGGCGAGCGGTGCGGCGCCCCGCTGCCGGGCCTCGGCCTGCGCGAACAGTTCGGGAAGGCGGGAGCGGATGCGCAGGTCGGGCCGTTCGACGGCGAGGGACAGCTCGGACGCGGTGCGGCCGGTGACGAAGGCGGCGACCTCCCGCGAGACGCCGGGCAGCAGGTCGGCGCGCAGCACACCGGTGTCCACCGGGAGCCGCCAGAAGTACTCGATGCCCTCGCCCCAGGGCGCGATACGGCCGAGCCCGTCCGCGCCGACGAGCGCGGAGGTCTGCCAGAACACCTTCGGCAGGGTGTCGCGGGTGCGCGTCTCGCAGGCCCTGGTCAGGCACGGCAGGTCGGTCCAGTAGACGTCGTCGGGGTCGGCGGCGTCGTACAGCCCGACGACCTCGGCCCGGAGCGTGCCGGAGATGCCCGGCGCGGTTTCCAGCACGGTGCCCAGCGGGGCCTTGAGGGTCTCGGAGGCGCTGCGCGACAGGGCCACCGGGAGCGGGCCGCCCGGCTCGCCGCCGTCCGGCCAGCGGCCGGCCACCAGCGCGGTGTGGGCGGCGGCCTCGGGGAGGTGGGTCAGCGAGAGCAGCGGGTCGATCCCCTCGGGCCGGTCCAGGCCCGGGTTGGCCAGGCCGCGCGGCTTCACCCCGACCGCCCCGTGCACCGAACCGCTCGGGGCGATCCGGAAGGCGCCGCCGGTGCGCGCGCCCAGCGCGGCCCGTACGGAGTCCAGGTCCTGCGGGGTCATCGGCCCGCCACGGCCGGTGGCGGAGGCGAACAGGCTGGTCGGTCCGGGGCCCTGGGCGTGCAGGAACGAGCGCAGCGCCTGGTCGGCGCCGCGGTCCACGGCGCGCGGCAGCGCGGCCGCCAGCAGTACCGAGACGAAGGCGAGGGCGGCGCCGAGCAGCACGGTCAGCGGCGCCGCGCGCAGCCGGGTCCGCACCCAGGGCGCGGGGCGAAGTGCCCGCTCCTCGGCGGTGGTCGGGGCCGGGCGGGTCACATCTCCTCCAAGAGGCGCAGCCGGTGGGCGGCGCCCCGGGCGGTCCGGTCGCGGCGGCCGCCGATCACGGCCGACAGCAGGGGCACCGCGGCGATCGCGGCGGCCATCAGCAGGGTCTGGACGGCCGGCAGGTCCACGAGGACCTCGGGTACGGGCCGCCGCGCGGCCGGCGTCAGCACCACCAGCGGCACCACCAGGTGCACGATGGCCGCGCCCAGCCCCAGCCCGACGGCGGTGCCGAGGCCGACCAGGACGCCGTTCTCGGCGGCGGCCGTGCGGCCGAGGGCGCGGCGGGGCGCACCCAGCGCGGTCAGCACCGCGAACTCCCGCGCCCGCTCCCGCCCGGCCGCCGCGGCGGACGCGCCGAAGCCGATCGCGGCCAGGACCGCGCAGGCCACCGCGAGGGCGGCGAGCGCGCTCTGCGGGCCGGCGCTCAGCGGGTCCTCCAGCAGAGCGGCGGCCACCTCCTCGCGCAGCTCCGCCCGCTGCGTACCGGGCCCGGCCCGCAGTTCGGCGGCGGCCCCGGCAGGGGCCGGGTCCCCGGACGGGGCGGCGGGCAGCCACCACTCGTCGGGCGGTGGCAGCTCCCGACCGGTGTCGGCCGCCAGCAGCCGCCCGGCGGAGGCCAGGTCGACGGCGAGGGCGGTGTCCCCGGCCACCGGCAGCGAGCCGACGGCCGCGGTGATCCGCACGGGCACACTGCCCCCGCCCAGCGGCACGGGCACCAGGTCGCCGACGGCCGCCCCGATGGCGGAGAGGTAGCCGCGGGTGGCGATCCCGGGCACTTCGGCGGCGGGCGCGGGCCCCGGCAGCAGCCCGAGCTGGACACCGCCGACGGTGTCCGTGCCGCCGCGGTACCGCACCCGGAGCAGCGCCGGGCCGCCCGGGGCGTCCTGCGCGGGCAGGAGTTCGGCGGCGGGTGCGGCGCCGGACAGCGCGGGCGGCTTCAGGGTCCAGGCCGGCGGGGCGGCGGGCAGAGGCACCGGTACGGCCGCCCCGCCCGGGGCCGAGGCGACCGCGAGGCGGCGTACGGTCAGCTCCCCGGGCAGCTCGGGCCCGCCGGTCCCGGGCTCTTCCAGGCCGTAGCCCGGGCCGGCTTCGAGCCCGTACGAGAGCACCAGACCGGCCAGGCTCAGCGGCGCGGCGACGGACCCGAGCGGGGCCCCGGCCAGTGCGTCGAGGTCCACCGAGAGGGTGGCCTCCCCGGTGTCGGGGAGCTGGAGCATGGGCGAGCGGAAGGTCATGCCGAACCGGTCGCGCAGCAGCAGTCCCAGACCGGGCCGGCCGGCCGCCCGGGGGGTCCGGGCGGTCACGTCGAGGTCCAGCCGGCGGGGGTGCCCCGGCAGTTCGATGACGCCGCCCGCCGGGCCGTTGCCGGCGGCGAGCGGCGCGAACAGTTCGCGCATGCACCGGCCGTCCCGCAGGTCGGCGCGCAGCGGCACCCGTTCGGCCACCCCGGCGGCGTCCAGCGCGAGCACCTCCGCGGGCCGCCCGCCGGGCAGTTCCTGCCTGGTGCGGATCACCGGGATCACCCGCTCGCCGCCGGGCAGCGCGGCGTAGCGGCCGCCCCGGCCCGGCGGGGCGATCTCGCTGCCGGAGATCCGCAGGCCCCCGGCGGTGGCGAACTCGGCCTGGTCGCGCTGGGAGGCGGTCCAGGCGGTGTGCTGGCCGAGTGCCAGGACCCCGCTGGACACGGCCAGGACGAGCAGGAGCACCGGACCGGTGGCCCGCCTCGGCCGCCGCGCGAGCTGCCAGCCGACCAGGGCGGGGCCGAGCCCGCGGCCGCGCGCCGCCAGCCGGCCGCCCAGCCGCGCGGCGAACGGCAGCAGCCGCAGCACCAGCAGGGTGCCCGCGCACAGCGCCAGGGTCGGCGCGGCCACCAGCACCGGGTCGATGCCGAGTCCGCCGGAGGCCGGGGCCTGCGGTCCGTGCCCGGCACCGCTGTACTGGGCGAGCTGCTGGTAGGCCAGGACGGCCAGGGCCACCAGCGCCAGGTCCGCGCCGGACCGGGCGGCCCCGGCGACCAGGGCCTGGCGGCGGCCGCTGCGGCGCAGGGCGGCGGCCCCCGCGCCGCGCAGTGCGCCGGGCAGCGCGGTCAGCGCCACGCACCCGAGGGCGCAGGCGGCCGCGACGGGCCACAGCAGCCAGGAGCCGGAGGTGTCCAGCGGCACCCGCGACAGCGGGCCGAAGCCGCTGAGGAACCCGAGCAGGGGAGGGGTGAGGAGGGGGGCCAGGAGCGCGGCGGGCAGGGCCAGGAGCAGCGATCCGGCGGCGCCGAGCGCGCCGAGCCGTCCGCGTGAGGCGCCGCGCGCGGTGAGCAGGACCCGCTCGGGCTCCTGGCGGTCCGTCAGCAGCCGGGAGACGAGCAGCAGGGCGGCCGCGGCGAGTACGGCCAGCTGGAGCGCCCCGACCAGCAGCGAGGACCGGGCGACGAGCTGCCCGGACTCCAGCTCGCCCAGCAGCTGCGGGAGTTCGGTCCTGATCTGGAACCCGGCGAGGGACTCGGCGGCCCCAGCCCCCCGGGGGCCGCCGGCCGGGGCCGCCGCGCGCTCGCGCAGGGCCCGGGCCTCGGCGGGGCGGACGGTGGCGAAGTCGGCGGTCAGCAGCGAGGCGCGGCTGTTCTGCGGGATCCCGCCCGCGGTGAAGGCGGTGTCGTCGACGAGCAGCGGCCCGTAGGTGGTGAAACCGCCGACCTGGAGGGCGCGGCCGCCGAGCGGGTCGAGCCGCCAGTACGGGTCCTCCGGATCGGCCGCCCGGTACACCCCGGTGACCCGGACGGTCAGCGGGGCGCCGCCGTACCGGTCGGCCAGCCGCACCTCGGCGGGCAGCGCGGCCTCGGCCAGCCCCAGCCGGACCAGCGCGGCCCGGGGCACGGCCACCGTCGGCGGGGACGAGCCGTCCGCGGCCTGCGGCCACTGGCCCGCGAGCAGGTCCGCGCGCTCCCGGTCCACGGAGGCGAGCAGGGTCAGATCGGCCTGCTTGCCCGGGGCGGGGGTGCCCGGCAGGCCGTACGGGCGGCTGCGCGCCAGGCTCTCGACGCCCACCGGGAGCCGGCCGAACAGCTCGCCCGCGAAGCTCCGTACGGCCGCGTCGTCCCGCGCCCGCGCGGCCACCGGATGCTCGGCGGTGACCAGCACGGTGGCCCGGTCCCGGCCCGGTCGCTGGAGCGCCTGGCGCAGCCCGGCCTCGCCCACGCCGCGGGTGAAGGCGAACAGCGCGGTCAGCACGGTCGTGGTGATCAGTACGGTGAGCAGCACGGCGGCGGCGAGCGGCAGTCGCCCGCGCAGCCGGCGCACGACGAAGCCGAGCATGTGCCTTGTCCCTCCCCCGTCCGGACCGCTGGCTCCGGATAGCGGACGATGCTGTCAGATTCGAACGTGCAGTGGAAGGGACTTGCGCGAAGGATGAGACGGATGAGCAAATTCGAGCAGGAGGGGGCCCGGTGGCGTCTCCACCGGCCGAACCGAGTCCCAGGGGGAACCGCACACCATGACGCAGCATCAGGACGGCCCGGCCGCACCCATGGTCGTGGTGGACGACGTCCACCGGAGCTTCGGCAGCGGCCCGCGGACCGTGCACGCCCTGCGCGGCGTCACCTTCGAGGTGCGCCGCGGTGAACTCACCGCCCTCAAGGGCCGCTCCGGCTCCGGCAAGACCACCCTGCTGAACCTGGTCGGCGGCCTGGACACCCCGACCAAGGGAGACGTGCTGCTCGACGGCACGCCGCTGGGCGGCCTCGACGAGACGGGGCTGCTGGCGCTGCGGCGGGAGCGCATCGGCTTCGTGTTCCAGTCCTTCGGCCTGATCCCCGTCCTCACCGCCGCCGAGAACGTCGGCGTCCCCATGCGCATGCGGGGGCTCCCCGCCCGGCAGCGCGAGGAACGCGCCCGCACCCTGCTCGCCCTGGTGGGCCTTGCCGAACACGCGGGCCAGCGCCCCGGCGAACTCTCCGGCGGCCAGCAGCAGCGGGTGGCGGTGGCCCGCGCCCTCGCCAACGAACCCGACCTGCTCATCGCGGACGAGCCCACCGGCCAGCTCGACTCCGAGACCGGACGCTCGATCATGCGGCTGCTGCGCGCGGTGGTGCGCAGCGAGGGCGTCACCGCCCTGGTCGCCACGCACGACCCGGCCCTGATCGAACTGGCCGACCGCGTCGTGGAACTGCGCGACGGCCGCATCGTCGACGAACACCGCCCGGCGGACCTCTGACGAGGGCGGCCGCCGGGCAGTCCGGTGACGGCAGTCCGGTGACGGCCGCCCGGTGACGGCCGCCCGGTGACGGCCGCCTGGAGACGGCCGCCCGGCAACGGCCACTGGGTGACGGCTACTCGGTGTGCAGCACCGAGGCGATCGTCATCCGGGCCGCCGAGCGGGCCGGAAGCAGGGCGCCGAGGACGGCGATGGCCACGCCCGCCAGCAGCATCGCAGCCAGCTGCGGTGCGTGCCACACGTCCTTCATCGACTCGGGGAACTCGACCACCCCGACGTTGTCCACGACCAGCCGGTGCGCCAGCATCCCGAGCGGGATCCCGAGCAGCCCGCCGGCCACGCCCAGCCCGGCCACCGAGGTCACCGTCATCACCACCACCTGGCGGGGCGTCATCCCGATGGACTTCAGCATGCCCAGGTCCCGGCGGCGCTCCCGGGTGTTCAGCAGGACCGTGTTGAAGACGCCGAGCGAGGCGACGAGGGTCAGCAGCACCGTGAACACCACGGAGAAGGTGACGACGGTGACGGTCGCGGCGCTCCCCCCGTCCTCCACCGACACGGAGAGCCCGGGGTCGGCCGCCTCCGCCGCCGCCGCGTAGGCGGCCGGGTCGGCGCCGGGGGAGAGCCGTACGTCGTACTCGATCGGACGGGCGCCCGGCGCGAGCTGCTCGAAGGTCTCCCACGAGGCGTCCACGGAGCGGGCGTTGCCCTCGATCAGCCGGCCGACGACGGTCGTGGCGACCTGTCGCCCGTCCAGCTCCAGGGTGACCCGGTCGCCGATCCGCAGCCCGCGCTGGGTGAGGAACGACGGACCGGCCGCGATCTCCCCGGCCGCGTCCGGCAGTCGGCCCTCCACGATCTCGTAGGCGTACGAGGAGTCGTTGCCGCGGTAGAAGTTGGCGAAGGCGGGCTGGGTCTGCCCGGACAGGCCCACCTCGGCCAGCCCGCGGGCCCGTACGTGCCGCGCCCCGGGCAGGGCCCGCAGCCGCTCCTCGATCTGCGCGTCGCCGAGCCGGGGCGCCGGCCGGTTGCCCTGCGCGTCCGCGTGCACCAGGACCCGGGCGCCGCCGTCGGCCCCCGCGGCCTGGCCCAGCGCGAGCATCGTGCTGGTCAGCCCGGTCGACAGGGTCACCGTGGTGACGCCCAGGACGATGGCGGCCATGGTCAGCAGGGTGCGGCCGGGGCGGGAGAACGGCTGGCCCAGGCCGAGGCTGACCCCGCGCGGCAGCCGGGTGGATCCCAGCACCCGCTGGACGCGCAGTCCGCGCCCGGTCCGCGGCGCGGTGCCCGCGCTGATCGCGCGGGCGGCCGGCAGCCGGTGCGCCCGCAGCGCGGGGACCAGGGCGGTGAGCAGGACGAGGGCGGGCATGCCGAGCAGGCAGACGACGTACACCCACGGGGGGACGGCGCCGACGGCGGCCCGGCCCGTCTGGATGCCGGAGAACGAGACCTTGAGCACCGGTCCGGCCAGGGCGTTGCCCAGCAGGGTGCCGAGGACACCGCCGGCGACGGCCGGCACGGACACCATCGTCAGGTAGACGGCGACCACCTGGTTCGGGGTGAAGCCGAGCGCCTTGAGCACGCCGATGTGCCGGTACCCCGATACGACCGCTCCGCTGACCACGTTCGCGACGATCAGGCAGGAGACCAGGATGCCGAGCACGCCGAACAGCGACATGAAGGGGAGGTAGGCGTCGGCCAGCGCGGAGAAGGCCTGCTCGAGGGCGAGGTGGGTCTGGGTGTGGGTCAGCGCCTCCCCGGGCAGCCGCGCCGTCGCCCCGGCGAGGCCGGAGCGCAGCTGCGCGTCGGTCGCGGAGTCCGCGAAGCGGTAGAGCATCTGGGCGGAGGCCGGACCCAGCGCGGCCAGCTGCTCGGGCGTGACCCAGGCGCCGGCCGACTGGCTCATGCTCGCGGCGAATCCGACGACGGTCAGGGGCTGGCCGCCGCCGGGGACCGCGAGCCGGGTGCCGAGCAGCTCGGGGGAGGGGGCGCCGGCGAAGGACCAGTTGACGACGATCTCGCCGGGGGCGGCGGCCCACCGCCCCCGCAGGATCTCGACGCGGTCGACGGGGCCGCCCGGATCGGCCCGGCCCACCACCGTCAGGGAGCCGCCGGGCGACCCGAGCCAGCCCCTGGGCACGGCGACGGCGGCCTGTCCGAAGGGCCCGGCCGCAGCCTCCACGCCCGGCCGCCCGCCGGTGCCCGCCAGCTGCTCCGCCGAGACCTTCGAGGTGTCGAAGGAGGCCACCACGTGCGCGCCGCGCTGGGCGGCGTACGCCTGGTCGAAGGGGCCCGAGGCCGCGGCGATCAGCCCCAGGGCGAGCAGCACGGTCGTGGTGGAGCACAGGACGACCAGCCCGATCACGAACGTCTGGACCCGGCGGCGCTTCACGGCCGCGCGCGAGGCCCTCCACACGGCGTTCACGCGGTCGCCTCCAGTGCGCTCTCGCGGGCCACCCGGCCGTCGGCGACCTCGACCAGGCGGCTCGCGCAGCGGGTGGCCAGCTGCCGGTCGTGGGTGACGATGAGCAGGGTCTGGCCGATCTGGTTGAGGTCGATCAGCAGGTCCATCACCTGCTCGCCCGAGCGGCTGTCGAGGGCGCCCGTCGGCTCGTCCGCCAGCAGCAGCGCCGGACGGTTCATCAAGGCCCGTGCCACGGCCACCCGTTGGCGCTCACCGCCGCTCAGTGTCGCGGGGTAGTTGTTCCGCCGGTCGGCCACCCCCAGCTCGTCGAGGAGCTCCAGGGCCCGACGGCGCGCTTGACGGGCCGAGGTCCCCGTCAACTGGGCGGCGAGCGCCACGTTGTCGAGGGCCGGCAGATCGTCGATGAGGTTGAAGAACTGGAAGACCATGCCGATGTGGCGGCGCCGGAACAGCGCCAGCCCCGTCTCGTTCAGCCCTGCCAGGTCCTGGCCGTGCACCTCGACCCGGCCCGACGTCGGCCGGTCCAGGCCCGCCACCATGTTCAGGAGCGTGGACTTGCCGCAGCCGGAGGGACCCATCACCGCGACGGCGTCACCCGCCCGGATCTCCAGCGACAGCCCGTCCAGGGCCTTCGCGTCGCCGAACTCCTTGTGCACCCCCTCCAGCCGTACCACCACGTGTCCCGACCGGTTCTGATCATTTGTCATGGACCGAACCTAAGACGGGGGCCCCGGACCCTGCGTCAGCCCCCGGATGTAAAGGTCGGGTCAGGTCATCCTGGGGATGTACGCGAACCGTCCGGCAGAATGACACCCGGACGGACGGGGGGAGTTCGGGAGTGGAACCGATCATCGCGGTGGCCGCGGCATGCCTGGCCACGGCCGTGGCCGGAGGGCTGGGCCTGGCGCTGCTGCGGGCCCGGCGCGGGCACCGGGCGGCCATGGGGGAGCGAGGCTGGCTGCTGGAACGGGAGCGCGAGAGCGCGGCCCGCGCCGCCGTCGACGCCGAACGGGCCAGGATCGCGGCCGAACTCCACGACATCGTCAGCCACAACGTGAGCCTGATGGTGGTCCAGGCCGGCGCCGCCCGGGAGGTGGTGGCCAGCATGCCGGCGGAGGCCGCGGCGGCGATGGCCGCCGTGGAGCGGGCCGGACGGACCACGATGACCGAACTGCGGCACCTGCTCGGCCTGTTGGCGCCCGCACAGGACGGCCGGGACGAGCCCTACGCCGCCGGCCCGGCAGCGGAGCTGTCTCCGCAGCCCAGCCTGGTCCGGCTCGGCCCGCTGATCGACAAGTTCGCCTTCGCGGGACTGCCGGTGGAGGTGCGCGTGTCCGGGGACCCGCGCCCGCTGCCCGCCGGGATCGACGTCACTGCGTACCGCATCATCCAGGAAGCGCTGACCAACGCCCTCAAGCACGGAGACGGCGGGAAGACGGAGGTGACGGTGCGGTACGCGGACCACGCGCTGCGCGTGGAAGTGCTCACGACCGGGCCCAGCGTCCTCAGGGACGGAGCACGCGGGCGCGACGGCGCCGCAGGCGGCGGGGACGCCGCGCCCAGGGCCGAGGGCACCGGACGCGGACTGCTCGGCCTGCGCGAGCGCGTCGCCGTCTACGGCGGCGACCTCGACGCCCGCCGCCGCCTCGGCGGCGGCTACCGGGTGAGGGCCCGCCTGCCCCTGGACCGGCCGTGACCGCCCCCGCCGGGCCCGCGCCCCGGGTGGTCATCGCCGACGACCAGGAGCTCGTCCGCACCGGCTTCCGGATGATCCTGACCGCGCGGGGGATCGACGTGGCCGGCGTGGCCGCCGACGGGGTCGAAGCGGTGGCCGCGGCGCGCCGGCTGCGCCCCGACGTCGCCCTGCTCGACATCCGGATGCCGAACATGGACGGCCTGGAGGCCGCCCGCCGGATCCTCGCCGAGGTCCCCGGCTGCCGGGTGATCATGCTGACGACCTTCGACCTCGACAGCTACGTCTACGCCGCCCTCGCCGCCGGTGCGAGCGGCTTCCTGCTCAAGGACGTGACCCCCGAACACCTCGCCGCCGCCGTCCGCCTGGTCGGCACCGGCGACGCGCTGCTCGCCCCGTCGATCACCCGCCGCCTGGTGGAGCGCTGCGCACCGGCGGCGGCCCGGCCGGCGGCCGGGCACCGGGAGCTGGACGCGCTGACCCCGCGCGAACGCGAGGTGCTGACCCTGCTCGGCCACGGCCGCTCCAACGCCGAACTGGCGGCCGAGCTGACGCTCAGCGAAGCCACGGTGAAGACCCATGTCGCCCGGATCTTCGCGAAGCTGTCCCTGCGCGACCGCGCCCAGGCCGTGGTGCTCGCCTACGAGACGGGCCTGGTCACGCCCGGCTCGCCGTGATCGCCTCCGCCGTCACGGAGCGGTCGCCCGCGGCGCCGGGCCGGCGGTGAGGGCCTCGGCCAGGGCTTGGGCGTAGGGGTGGGGGCGGCGTCGGCGGGGGAGCAGGAGGCCGATGTGGCGGGTGGGGCTTGGGGGGTTGATCTGGATCACCGTGGTCTGCGGGGACGGGTCCAGTGAGACCTGCGGGATCAGGGAGACGCCCACGCCCGCCGCCACCAGGGTCTGCGCGAAGAAGTAGTCGGTGGTCGACGCGCCCACCCGCAGTTCGAAGCCGGCGAGTTCCGCGTAACGGCGCAGGTACGCCTCGGTCTTGAGGCAGCCGATCACCCAGCGTTCGGCGGAGAGCTCGGCCGGGCTCAGCGAGGGCCGGTCCGCGAGCCGGTGGCCGCGCGGGACGACCAGCCGCAGCGGGTCCTCCATCAGCGGAACCCAGTCGAGCGCCGGACGCTCGCCCGGCCGCACCGGCGGCGGCCCGTCGAAGTGGTAGGCGAGGGCCAGATCGGCGGCGCCGCCGCGCACCATCGGCGTCGCCGCCTCCGGCTCGCTCTCCAGCACCGTCAGCTCCACCTCCGGATGCGCGGCCACGAACCGGGCGAGCGCGGCGGGCAGCAGATGGCGGCCGCCGCTGGTGAAGGTGGCCACGGTCAGGCGCGGGCGGGGCGCGGTGAGCCGGTCGATCTCGTGGCGGACCTGGTCCAGCTCGGCGGAGATCGCCTCCGCCGCCTCCACCAGCAGCCGTCCGGGCTCCGTCAGGGTGACCCCGCGGGTGCTGCGCACGGCCACCGGGTGCCCGAGCGTGCGCTCCAGCGCGGCGATGTGCTGGGAGACGGCCGACGGGGTCAGCAGCAGGGCGCCGGCGGCCCTGTTGAAGCTGCCGTGCTCCGCGACGGCCCGCAGGACGCGCAGCCGCTGCACATCGATCATCAGTCGTCCTTCATACGTGTTCAGCAAGTCATCAGTTCTGCTGGGGACCCTATAGCGGCAGAGTCGGGGGCATGAACACGATTCTTGTCATCGGCGGGAGCCGGTACTTCGGGAAGTCCCTGGTCACCAAGGCGCGGGACGCGGGGCACGAGGTCACCGTCCTCAACCGGGGCTCCAGTGCCCCGCCCGCCGGCGTCGGCCACCTCGTCGCCGACCGGGACGACGAGGCGGGGCTGCGGGCGGCGCTGGGCCCGCGCGGATTCGACGCCGTCATCGACCAGGTCTGCTACACGCCCCGGCAGGCCGCCGTCGCCCGCCGGGTCTTCGCCGGGCGGACCGGCCGGTACCTCATGACCTCGACGATGGAGGTGTATGACCCGGCCACCCTGCCCGGTCCCGGTCAAGGTTCCGTGCCCGTGCCCGTGCCCGTCACCGAGGACTCCCTGGACCTCGCGCGCACCCTGCCCGCGGCCCGGCACCCCGACCACGCCCAGGCCCACGCCTACGCCTACGCCGAGCAGAAGCGGCAGGCCGAGGCCGTCTTCCTGCGCGAGCCGGCCTTCCCCTTCGTCTCCGTACGGACCGCCCACGTGCTCGGCGGCGGACGGGAGGAGTTCACCGGGCGGCTGGCGCACTACGTGGAGCGGATCGCGGCCGGGACCCCGGTCGACGTGCACGAAGCCCCGTACGCCACCTCGTTCATCCATCACCGGGAGATCGCGGACCTGCTGTACTGGGCGGCCGGGCAGGAGTTCACCGGGCCGGTGAACGCGGCCTCGCACGGGGCGCTGGACGTGACCGGGCTCTGCGAGCTGGTCGCCCGGCGGCTCGGGCGGCGGCCGAGGTACCGGCTGATCGAACAGGGCGCCGCCGCCTCGCCGTTCTCCTTCGACCGCGCCTACGCCATGGACAACGGCCGGGCCGCCGCCCTGGGTTTCCGCTTCGGCCGGGTCGCCGACTGGCTGCCGCAGGCGATCGACGAAGCGGCCGAAGCGTAGCGCCCTTCCGGAGGTCAGCCTTCGCCCGCCCGCCGCTCCAACGGCGTTGCTACCGCCGAGTTGTTCACACTGAAGGTGACGCTGCCCGCCCGGTAGCGGTCGTCGGACCACTCGATCGGGCGGCCCGTCGCGGTCGCGGAGACGTGCCGCTGGCGCAGCAGCGGGCTGCCGCGCCGGATCTCCAGCAGCCGGGCGTCCTCGCTGCCCGCGGCGAGGGCGTCGATGAGGTGCTCGCCGTGGTGGGCGACGATCCCGGAGCCCTGCGCCAGGCTGTCCATGACGGAGCGGCAGTCCGCGGGCAGTGCCTCGACGGCCGCCGCGACCCAGTCCGCGTACGCGGTCCGCTCCACCATCGTGGGCTCCCCGTCGAGCAGGCGCAGCCGCAGCACGGCCAGGATCTCCGTACCCGGCTCCAGCGCGAGCCGCTCCGCCTCCTCGGCTTCCAGCCCTTCGCGGTGTGGATCGTCTCGATCTCCGGAGCCCAGGCCCGGATGTCCGTGGCCGTCTCCGTCCTCAGCCTCCTGATCACCTGGCTGCTGCTGCTCGCCCTCTCCCGGGCCGGAACCGCCCCGGCCACCGCCGCGGCCGCACCCGCCACCACCTCCCGCAAGGAGTCCTGACCCCGATGTCCACCACGCCCACCACCCTTCCCGCAGACGCGGCCGCCGCCGGGAAGCCGGCGGCCGACTCCGCGCGGCCCGCGGGTGCGCGCGTCGAATTCCGCGGCCTGCGCCGGGCGTTCGGCTCCACCGTCGCCCTCGACGGCCTCGACCTGACCGTCGAGCCCGGCGAACTCCTCGCCCTGCTCGGCCCGTCGGGCTGCGGGAAGACCACCGCCCTGCGCGTCATCGCCGGATTCGAGCAGCCCGACTCCGGTGAGGTCCTGGTCGACGGAGAGGACATCACCCGGGTCCCGGCCAACCGTCGCGACGCGGGCATGGTCTTCCAGTCGTACAGCCTCTTCCCCAACCTCAACGCCCGTGACAACGTGGCCTTCGGCCTGCGCGTCCGCAAGGTCGGCGCGGCGCAGCGCCGCGAGCGGGCCGCCGAACTCCTCGACCTGGTCGGCCTCCCCGACCACGGCGACCGCTACCCGCACCAGATGTCCGGCGGCCAGCAGCAGCGCGTGGCCCTGGCCCGGGCCCTCGCCCTGCGCCCGCGCGTACTGCTGCTCGACGAGCCGCTGTCCGCGCTGGACGCCAAGGTGCGGGCCAACCTGCGCGAGGAGATCCGCCGGCTCCAGCTCTCGCTGGGCATCACCACCGTGTTCGTCACGCACGACCAGGAGGAGGCACTGTCGATGGCCGACCGGGTGGCCGTCCTGAACGCCGGGAAGCTGGAGCAGTGCGCCGCCCCGGCCGAGCTGTACGAGCGGCCCGCGACGCCGTTCGTCGCCGAGTTCGTCGGCACCATGAACCGGCTGCCCGGACGGCTCACCGACTCCGGCCTGGTGGCCGTGGCGGGCGTCCGGCTGCCGGTGGACGGCCCCGTCCCGGCCACCCCGGACGTGGAGGTCCTCGTACGCCCCGAGAACGTGACGGCGACCGCCGACGCCGAGGGCGAGGCGACCGTGGTCTCCGCCTCCTTCTTCGGCTCGGTGACCCGTCTGCACCTGGAACTGCCCGGCGGCGTACCCGTCAAGGCCGACCTGCCCTCGCGGGACGCCGGGGCCCTGGTGCCCTTCGCCCTGGTCAGCGCCTCGCCGCGGCTGGTCGTGGACTCGGTGGTCGGCGGCTCGCTGGCCCATGTCCCCTTCGCCTTCACCGTGTCGGCCGACGACACCGAGCGCACCAAGCCGCACCCGGACCCCTACCGGGCGGCGGCCGGGCGCCTCGGGCTCGAACCGGGCGCCTGCGTGGCGGTGGAGGACTCGCCCGACGGCGCCGCCTCGGCGGAGGCCGCCGGATGCGGGGTCCTCGTGGTCCCCTCGCTGCTGCCGGTCCCGCCGTCACCGCGGCGGACGTTCGCGCGCTCGCTGGAGGACGTCACCCCCGCACTGCTGCGCGGCCGGGCGGAGCCGCCGGTGTGAGACCCGGCCCGGCCGGTTGGGTAGGGTGCCGGTCGTCGGGAGAGAAACTGCGTGGGAGACATGAGTTGATGAGTGGTCAGCAGCGGGGCGGGGACGGTACGGCTCAGGTCTTCCAGCCGCTAGCCGGAGACGATCCCACCACCATCGCCGGCTACCGGCTGGCCGCCAAGCTCGGTGCCGGCGGCATGGGCAAGGTCTACCTCTCCTACACGCCCGGCGGCCGGCCCGTCGCGATCAAGGTGATCCGGCCCGAGTTCGGCGAAGACGCCGAATTCCGCCGCCGGTTCACGCAGGAGGTCCAGTCCGCGCAGCGCGTGCAGGGCCTGTTCACCGCTCCCGTCATCGACGCCGACACCGACAGCGCCCAGCCCTGGCTGGCCACCGCGTACGTACCGGGCCCCTCGCTCGCCGACTCGGTGGTCGCGCACGGGGCGCTGCCGGTCGAGGCCGTCCTGCTGCTGATCGCCGGGATGGCCGAGGCCCTGCACGTCATCCACGGCGCGGGCATCGTCCACCGCGACCTGAAGCCGTCCAACGTGCTGCTCGCCGCGGACGGGCCCCGCGTCATCGACTTCGGCATCGCCCACGCCGCCGACGCGACCTCCCTGACCGGCAGCGGAGTGACCATCGGCACCCCGTCCTTCATGGCCCCGGAACAGGCCGCCGGGCGCAAGGTGACCCCGGCCACCGACGTCTTCGCGCTCGGCCAGGTCGCCGCGTACGCCGCCACCGGGACCCCCGCCTTCGGCGAGGGCACCTCGCACGGCGTGCTCTACCGCATCGTCCACGAGGAGCCCGACCTCAGCGGGGTCCCGGAGCGGCTGACCGAACTGGTCACCCGGTGCCTCGCCAAGGACCCGGAGGCCAGGCCGTCCCTGGCCGAGATCATCGCGCTCTGCCAGGCCGCCAACGCCGAGACCGTGCTGCGCCGCCCCGAGGACTGGCTGCCGGCCCCCGTCGCCGCCGACATCACGGTGCGCGCCGCCGCCCCCGCCCCGGTACAGACCCCGCCGCCCCCGGCCGCGGCCCCGGCCGTGCCGGCGTACGCGCCCACCGCGCCGGCGGCCCCGGCCACCCCGCCCCCGGGCTTCGGCCCGGCGCCGCACCAGCAGCCGACGCAGCAGCAGTCCATGCATCAGCAGCCCACGCAGCAGCACCAGAACCAGCCTCACCCGAACCAGCCGTACCAGCCGCAGCACCCCCCGCAGCAGCCCCAGTCGTACCCCACACCGCCCCCCGGCCCCGCCGCGCCGCCGCCGGCCCACGGGCACGCCTACGCCCCGACGCAGTTCCCGCCGCAGCCGCAGCAACCCCGCCCGTACCCCGGCGGGTTCATGCCGCAGCCCGTCCAGCCCCCGAAGAAGTCGGGCAGGAAGGGCGTGCTCATGGCGCTGGCGGCCGTCCTGGTCTTCGCGGTGGCGGGCAGCGCCACCGCCTACGTCCTGCTCAAGAAGAACGACGGGCAGCAGGCGCAGGGCAGCGGCTCCGGGCAGGACAAGGGCAAGGGAGCGGACCAGGCCGGGGGAGGCCAGACGGGCTCGGCGCAGCCGGGCGCCAAGCCGGGCACCAAGACCGATCCCAAGCCCACCGACCACAAGGGCATCAACCTCACCGCGGGCTACCACCTGACCCTCGGCGACGAGGACATCCGGCCCCAGGACGGCGAGGACGGCGGCTACGAACTCTCCTACGACACCGGCGGATACCTCGACGCCGAGACCTCGGACGGGAACATGGTGCTGCTCGACCCCGGGCAGGAGGGAACCCTCGCCGTCTGCCGCGCCGAGACCCGCTTCGCCAAGAGCATCTACCTGACCAAGCTGTCGAAGGGGCGGCAGATCTGCGTCACCACCGGAACCGGGCACCTGGCCCTCGTGACGGTGCAGGGCTTCTCCCCCGAGAACTCGCCCAGCAAATACATGACGCTGGACGTGACGGTCTGGCGCAACGCGGTCCGCTCCGGCGCGGGCAGCTGAGCCGCGGTCCCGGTCCCGGTCCCGTGAACCAGGCACCACCGCCCCGGACCCCGCTCTACCTCCAGGTCGCCGCGGACCTGCGGGCCGCCATCACCGCGGGCGAGTACGGCTCCGGGGCCCGGCTCCCCGCCGAGGACGAACTGGCCCGCCGCTACGGCGTCTCGCGGGGTACGGTCCGCCAGGCGCTGGCCGCGCTGCGCGGCGACGGCCTGATCACCTCCCGCCGCGGCACCCGCCGGGTCGTGCAGGCCGGGCCGGGCGGCGCGGCCGGCACCACCGAGCTGCGCAGCTTCACCCGGTGGGCGCGCTCGCTGGGCGAGCGGCCGGGCGGCCGCACCGTCTCCGTCGTCCCGGGGCAGGCGGACGCCGAGGAGGCCGAGCAGCTGCGGATCGAACCCGGCGCCCCCGTCCACCGCCTCCTGAGGCTGCGCACGCTGTCGGGCACCCCCGTGATGGTCGAGCGCACGACATATCCCGGGGCGGTCGGCGAGCTGGTGGCGGCCATGCCCGCGGACACCGTCTCGTACTCGGAGCAACTCGCCCTGCACGGCGTACTGTTCACCGACGCCCACCACACCATCGACATCGCCCCGGCCGACGAGGACGACGCGCGCCTGCTGGGCTGCCGGGCCGGGGAGTCGCTGCTGCGGGAACGCAGGCGCTCCACCGACCCGGCGGGCGTCCCGGTGGAGTGGTCCCAGGACCGGTACCTGCCGGGGACGGTGGCCTTCACCGCGCACAGCACCTCGGCCGGCGCCCTGGGCCGCAGGCTCAGGCCCTGACCAGCAGCCCCTCCAGCAGGGGGCGGAAGGAGTCGAAGTCCGGGACGGCCGCGTCCGGGTCCTTGGCCTGTTCGTCCCAGCGCCTGACGGCCACCGCGTCGGCCGCGCCCGGCAGTGCCTCGAAGGCGCGCGCCTGGGCCTCGGTCATCGGCCCGCCCTGCACGCGCAGGGTGTGCACGGAGGCCTCGGACAGCAGGTCGAAGTAGCCGGGCTCGGCCGTGCACAGGTACCGCTTCGCGGCGACGTGCAGCCGCACCGGCTCGGTCACCTCCGGCCCGAACCACTGGGCCAGCCAGTCGGCTCCGGTGTGGCTGTGCCGGTTGTCCAGGCCGCCCTCCATCAGGTCCCGTCCGGTCACGGTCCCGTGGAAGTGCCCGATGTCGTGCAGCAGCGCCGCGGCGACGAGGTGCGCGGGGGCGCCGGCCGCCTCGGCGAGTGCGGCGGCCTGGAGCATGTGACCGGCCTGGGTGACGGCCTCTCCCAGGTACTCGGAGCCGCCCTCGCCCTCGAAGAGCGCGGCGAGCAGGTCGACGGGGCCGGGCCCCTGGTCGCGGGCGGTCATGCGCGGTCTCCTTCGCGGTGCAGGACGGCAAGGGTGGACAGCAGGCCGTCGAGGTCGGCGTACGCGCCCTGGAGGTGGCGGGCGCCGGATTCGGCGAAGGCCGTACGGGCGTGCAGCAGGCGGGTGTTGTCGAAGACGAGGCAGTCGCGGGACGCCGCGCAGCAGGACGAAGCCGAGGCGCGCGACGCTCTCCAGCGCCCGGATCCGCACCCGCCGGTCGCCGGTGTACGCCTCCCAGCCGGCCTCGGGGAGCCGTCCGTGCAGGTCCGCCGCGGCCCACAGCTCCTTGTCCGCCTCGGTCCGGCCGTCGCCCGGCCGGGGCGCGCCGCCGGCGCCGGGTGCGTGGGCGGCCAGCCAGGCCTGCGGGTAGACGGACCGGTGTCCGTCGGGCTCCCACCGCACCTCCCGGCCCGGGCTGCCGTCGGCCGCCGGTACGCCGTCCCGTACCCGGCCGACGGCCAGGTCCTCGGGCAGGTCGGTGATCTGGAACAGCTTCTGGCCGGTGCGCGGATCTCGGCAGTCGGCGCACGGACAGTTGTCGCGCAGCCAGAAGGCGGGCGGGTGGAGGGTTCGAGTCGCGGACACCGGTGCTCCCGTCGGAGTTGTATATACAACTTTTCGGACGGCATGCTGGCAGTGCCGGATGACCGGAAGATGGCGCCGACATGTCCGAAGGCCGTCTGCCGAGCCCGCGGAACCGGATCGCGCGGGCCGTCGTCTGAGACCCCGTGTGGATGAGACGAAGAATCGCCGCCTTGCTGTTCGCCCTGCTCGCGACCCAGGTGGGCGCCCTGGCCAACCCCGCCTTCGCGTGCGGATGCGGAGCGATGGTGCCCGACCGGCAGTCCCGGATCGGCGTCGACCGCGAGACCTCCGTCGTGCGCTGGGACGGCCGTACGGAACAGATCGTGATGCGGTTCACCGTCGACGGGGACGCGCACCGGGCCGCCTGGATCATGCCCGTGCCGGGCCGGGCCACGGTGGAACTGGGCGACGCGGAGGTGTTCGGCGAACTCTCCCGGCTGACCCGGCCCGAACGCAGGACCCGCGGCTACTTCTGGCCGCGCGACGGCGACTGGCCCTTCTCCGCCACGGACGGGGCCACCGCCGGCGCGCCGCCGCCCGGCAGCGCCGACCCGGGCGTCGGCGTCGTCGGCCGCGAGCGGCTCGGCGACTTCGACGTCGCCCGCCTGACCGCCACCGACCCCGACGCCCTGAAGAACTGGCTGGAGACCAACGGCTTCGACCTCCCCGAACGGCTCACCGCCGAGGTCAAGCCCTACGTCGACCGGAAGTGGGAGTACGTGGCGGTACGACTGGCCCCCCGGCAGCCGGGCACACCGCTGCGCGGGGACCTGGACCCGCTGAGGATCCGCTTCGACAGCCCGACGCCGGTCTACCCGATGCGGCTCTCCCGGATGGCCAAGTCCCCCCAGTCCCTCGGCCTGTACGTCCTGGCCGACCACCGCATGGAGCCGAGCTCGACGATCGGCGGATCCGCCCCCGAGGTGACCTTCGCCGGGAAGATCGCCCCGAAGGACGGACCGCTCGCCGAACTCACCGGCGGACAGCCGGTGTTCCTCACCGCGATCGACCAGCGGTTCCCCGAGCCGGGCCGCATCGACGCCGACCACGAACTGCGGGCCACCGCCCAGGACACCCCCTACCGCAGGGTCGTCTACCGGGGTGAGCTGCTCACTGTGGGGGACGGCATCCCGGTCTGGCTCCTGACGGTGTCCGCCCCGCTCGTCGCGGTGGCGGCGTCGGCCCTGGTCGTCCTGCGGCGCCGACGCCGCCGTACGGCCGCGGGTGCGGCCGTGTGATCAGGGCGGCTCCCTGAGCGGAGCCGCCGTGTGATCAGACCCGCCGCCTGATCAGAGCGGCCGGTCCGGCTGCGTCCGCCAGAACGCGCACTGGTGGTCCGCCCCGAACGACGAGCCCGGGCCCGTCGGCCCCGGGCCGAGCGTCAGCACCGGGGCGACCCCCGAGCCGGGCACGGCCGCCGGCCACGGCACCTGGCCCGGCACGACGGGCGCGCCGAAGCGGGCGAAGGCACCCCAGTAGCGCTTCATCCGCGTCGCCAGCGCCACCTGCACCGGGGTCAGCGGCCGCTCACCCATGGTGAAGTCGTGCAGATAGGCCAGTTCGGCGCTGTGCCCGTTCGACTGGTCCAGGCCCGGCACCTGCGCCCCGGCCAGCGTCGGTGACCGCGGATCGTCGAACTCGTACGCGTACGTCGGCACTTGGGAGGCGAACAGCTCCGCCGTCCACGCGGTGTGGCAGGCGAAGGTCGAGTCCGTCAGCACGGCCGACAGCGCCAGGTACGGCGAGCCGTGGGCCTCCACCGGGTAGCGTGCGAGCACTTCGGGCCCCGCGGCCCCGTACCCCGCGAGGACCTGCGCCGCGTACTGCTCCCGGGTCAGGTTCGGCTGCGTCAGCGCGACGAAGAACCGGCCCTCGGAACGGGTGCTGCCGATCATGACCGGCACCCTGTTCCACGCGCCGCCGCGGATCGCCCGCTCCGGCCCGACCGGCAGCAGGCCGTCGCCCGACGCCGGACCCGAAGTGGGCAGCGTACGGGCCGCCTCGACCAGCGCAGCCCCCGAGGCCCCGCGCAGACACGCGGCCACCCCGGCCGGACCGGAGCACCCCGCCCGCGCGGCGAACTCCCGCGCCAGGGACTCGGCCCGGGCCCGGTCGGTCGTACGCAGCAAGGTGCACGGCCCGCTCTGCAGCACCGCCCGGTGGAACAGGCCGGCCGCCGAAGGAGCCGCCAGCAGCGCGCACACGGACCCGCTCCCCGCCGACTGCCCGGAAACCGTGACGCTCCGCGGATCGCCGCCGAAGGCGCCGATGTTCTCCCGGGTCCACCGCAGCGCGGCGATCTGGTCCATCAGCCCGAACGAGCCGGACCGCACCTCGCGCGGCCCGTTCAGCTCCGGAAGCTCCAGATAACCGAGCTGCCCCAGCCGGTAGTTGATGCTCACCACCACGGTCTGGGTGAGCTCGGCCATGGTCCGCCCGCCGAACTGGGTCCCGGTGCCCTGGCTGTACGCACCCCCGTGCATCCAGAAGAGCACCGGCAGCCGGGCTCCGGGACGGGCCGACCGCGGCCGGTAGACGTCCAGGTACAGGCAGTCCTCGCTGACGGCCGCCGGATCGCGCAGGCCGAACGGGGAGAACTGCAGGCACGCCGGACCCTGCCGGACGGCCTCCCGCACCCCGGTCCAGCGCGCCGCCGGCCCCGGCGCCCTCAGCCGGGCCTCCCCGACCGGGGGAGCGGCGTACGGGACGCCCAGGAACTCCTGCGCCCCGTCCCGGGTCTGTCCGCGCAGGGAGCCCTGCGCGACGGAGACCACCGGGTCCGGCGCCCCGCCGCCCCGCGCCGCCGCCGGGGCGGCCGGGGCGAGCAGCCCCAGCGCCAGGGCGAGGACGGCGCCGAGCAGCGGTCCGCGCCGGCGTCTCACGGGCGGAGCCCGGCGATCAGGGCGGAGGTTACGGCGTGGTCGGCCAGGCCGGTGTTCCAGTCGGCGTTCATCGGGCTCACGGCGATCCGGCCCGCAGCGACCGCCTCGAGGTCGCCGCCCTTGGCGGCGGGCCGCAGCGCGACCTTGACGGACACCTTCCAAGTGCCGTCGCCGGAGTCGGTGAAGTCCGGCTGGAGGAAGTTCTGCGGATCCTGGAAGGTCGCGGCCACACCGGCGGCCGTGCCCTTGCCGTCGGCGCCGACCACCGGGTGGTTGACGTTGAGGCCGACTCCGGCGGGCAGCAGCCGCCCGGACCGGGCCCGCGCCCGCAGCCGGTCGATCAGCTTGACGGCGAAGTCGAGGGTCGGACCCATCGCGTTGACGGTGGTGACCGGGTCGGGCACGGTGAGGCCGCCGGTGCTCAGGGCGATGGCCGGCACCCCGGACTCCAGCGCGGCGACGGCGCCGCCTACCGTACCGGAGTGGGTGGCGAGCCCGGCGACGTTCGGGCCGAAGTTGGTGCCGGAGACCACGAGGTCGGGGGCCTTGGCCGCGAAGACCTCGGCGAGCCCGAAGGAGACGGAGTCGCCCGGAGTGCCGTCCACCGCCCACACCTTGGGCTCGGGGTGCTTCACCACGATGGTGGGGGCGTTGGACACCTTCGTGCCGGTGCCGCTCTGGTTGGTCAGCGGGGCCACGATCGTGACGTCGTGGCCGGCCGCGGTCAGCCGCTCGAAGGCCTTGCGGATGCCGGGCGCGTCGTACCCGTCGTCGTTGGTGAGCAGGATCCGCAGCGGGGCGGTGCGTTCGGGCGCCGGGCCGGCGGTCCGCGGGGCGGCGGCCGCGGGCACCGTACCGGCCAGGGCCGGGGTGCACAGCAGCAGGGCGGCCAGCGGCAGAACGCGCTTGCGATTCACGGGGATGCTCCTTCGGAGGGGTGGGTGAGTGGGCGGGTGGGGCGGTTTACGGGGGATGCCGGGCCCGGCGGACCCGGCACCCGGGGTCAGCGCACGCTGCGGATCGGGAGGATGGCCAGCGCGCCGATCAGCGACAGGGCCCCGCCCGCCAGGAAGAGCGGGGTGTAGCCGCCCAGTCCGGTGACGATGGCCGAGGCGACGAAGGGGGCGACGATCTGCGGCCCGGCGTTGGCGATGTTGAGGACGCCCATGTCGCGGGCGGCGTCCTCGGCGCGGGGCAGGACGAGGGTGACCAGCGCCGTGTCGACGGCCATGAAGCAGCCGAAGGCGAGGCCGTTGAGCGCGCTGAAGACGATCATGCCGGTCCACGTCGGGCTGATCACGGGGACCGCCATGACCAGTCCGGCGAGGGCGGCCGAGACGCCGACGAACACCTTGCGGCGGTTCCACCGGTCGGACAGCAGGCCGCCGAGCACCGTGGAGAGGGCCATCGCGACCATCGAGACCGGGGTGAGGACCGCCATCGCGGCGGGCGGGGTCAGCCCGGCGGGCAGCGCGATGTGGTCGTCGAGGATGTACAGCTGGTAGCCGACGACCGAGAAGTAGCCGAGGACCATCAGGGCCCGGCCGATGAAGGCCCACCGGAAGTCGTGGTGGGACAGCGAGGAGAGGAAGGCGGCGATCCCGGAGCCCTTGGGGCGGGCGGCCTTGGCGGCCGCCGCCTCGACGGCGGCGGCGGTGCGCGGGACGTCCCGGCAGAGGGTGGTGAGCAGCAGCGCCGCCACGGCGACGATCGCGCCGAAGATCAGGTAGCCCGTACGCAGGTGGTCCGCGGTCTGCGAGGCGATGAGCACGCCGACCGTGCCGCCGATGGGCAGGCCCAGCCCGACCAGCGCCGAGGCGGTGCCGCGGCGGGCGGCCGGGATCCGGTCGGGCACGATCGCGGTGACCGCGGCCTGGTAGACGTTCATGGTCGCCTGGGCCAGGCACCAGGCGGTGCCGACCAGGAGCGCGGTGCTCACACTGCCGAGCAGGGCCAGGGCGGCGAGCGAGGCGAGGGCGCCGCCCAGGATCCAGGGGCCGCGGCGTCTGCTGCGGTCGGACAGGGCGCCCGCGATCGGGTTGAAGGCGGTGGCGAAGATCGAGCTGACTCCGCCGATCAGGCCCAGGACCGCGACCTTGTTGACGGGGTCGATGGCGGCGACCTGGAGGGGCAGCAGGACCGAGCCCACACCCATGTAGACCGCCATCATGGCGGAGTTCGCGAACAGCAGCAGGGGCAACAGCCCGCGCTGGCGCGGCGGTTCGGGGGCTGCGGGGACGGGTTCGACGACGTCGGGCAGGGCCATGACGACTCCTCGGGGGACGGAGCGGGGAGGTGGCGGTGTGCGGGGCGCCGCGTACGGGGGAGGGGTGGCGCGGGGGACGCGGCGGCGGCCGGGGACGCCGGGAGAAGCGGCGGACGAGCGCGGTTACCTGATGTTGTTACACGTGTCACCTGCGGCGCTGGACACTGTGTAGCACCCATTTCCGGCCGCCGCCAGAGGTTCGGCCGGGTCCTGGTGCAGATCGTGACCGCCCAGAGATCCCTTGTGCCATGACGTGTAACCAACGCTTGTGCGAGGCCCGAGTCTCGGCCATACTCCGTGCCGCAGCGGCGCAGCCCGCAGCCCAACCCACCGCCTGGGCCCCAACCCACCGCCTGGGCCCCAACCCACCGCCGGGGCCCCAACCCCGCCGGGGCCCCAACCCACCGCCCGGACCCCGGCCCCCTGAGCCGGCGCCCACCTTCCCCTCCCCCCAGGGCCCCACCCTCGACCCCGCCCCCGCCCCTCGGCCTGCCCCCGTCCAGCCCTCGGCCTTGCCCCGTCCCGCGCCTCGCCTTGCCCTCCGTCCGGCCCCTGGGCTTCGCCCTCGGCCTTGCCGCGTCCCGCGCCTTGGCTTTGCCCTCCGTCCAGCCCCCCGCCTCCGCCCCTCGGCCTTGCCGCGTCCCGCGCCTCGGCTTTGCCCTCCGTCCGGCCCCTCGGCCTTACCCTCTGGCCCTGTCCCTCGGCTGCGCCCCTGGCTCCTGGTTACGCCCCTGGCCGGGCCCTGGGCTCCACCCTTGGCCTGGCCCTCCGTTCCGCCCTCGACCTCGCCCCGTCCAGCCCCTCGGCCTTGCCCCCGCTCCGCCCTCGGCCTTGCCCGCGTCCCGCGCCTTGGCTTTGCCCTCCGTCCAGCCCCTGCGGTCCGTCCTTGGCTCTTGGGGCTGGCCTCCGTTCCGCCCTTGGCTTCGCCTAGCGGTGGTCTTCCGCTCGGCGGTGGCGATGGAGGCTCCGCGTCGGTCGGTCGCCGCGCCGCCGTTGTCGTGCGCGGCTCGCCGCTGGTCCCGTCGCCGTGTAGCCCCGCCGCTCGCCCCCGGCCGTCCGTCCCCGCAGCCGTTCCCGCTGTCCAACCTCGCCGCTCGCCCTCCCGTGTCCGCTCTCCGGGGCGCCCGTGAAAGGCCCGCCATGACCCACTCCTCGCGCTCGTCGCGCCCAACGCACCCGCCCGCCCCCGCACCGCGGCCCCCGCACCACCTGCCGGCCGCGCCGCCCCGTCACGCGCTCGCCTGGGGGATCGCCCTCCTGCTCCTGCCATTGCTCGTCGCCCTGCTGCTCCGCGCGGTCGAACGGCCCTTCTTTCAGGGGCTCGACGACTGGTGGGAGGCCTCGGTGAACAATTCGTCCGCCGCCGGGGACGGCGGGTTCGCCCTCGTGCTCGACCGGCTCGGCGGCCCGCTCGGGATGATCCTGCCGCTCCTGCTGATCGGCGTCCTGTGCGTGTACGGGCGCTGGCGCTCGTCGCTGTTCGTCCTCGCGGCGGCCGTCGCCGCCAACGTGGTCGTGCTGCTGCCGCTCAAGCGGCTCGCCGACCGCCCGCGTCCGCCGCACCCGTGGGTCCTGGTCAACGAGGGCTCGTACCCCTCCGGCCAGGTGTTCAGCGCCGTGACCCTGGTGATCGTGGCCGGACTGGTGGTGTTCCCGCCCCGTGCGCGACGCTGGTGGTGGCCGGTCGGTGCCACGTACGTCCTCGCGATGATGGGGAGTAGGACCTGGCTGCACGCCCAGTGGCTCAGCGACACCTTCGCCGGCGCCCTGCTCGGCGCCGGGGCCTGCCTGGTGCTGTGGCGGGTCTTCGCCCCGCTGCTGCGCACGGAGGCGGAGCGCATGGCCGCGGACAGTCTGTGGCTGTGAGGTCTGGGGGAGAGAGACCCGAGCCCCGACCCCGGGCTCTGTTATTGCGAAGTGTTGACGGCCGATAATTTTGCGCAATAGTCTCCTCGTGTCGGCGCGCATCCGGCGCGCGGCCAGGAAGGACCGGCACATGGCTCACTCTCCAGGCGAGGACCCGATGGTCGTGGACCTGCCCGCAGGGCGGCTCCGCGGCGCGGACGAGGACGGGCTCCTCGTCTTCCGCGGCGTTCCGTACGCCGAACCGCCGGTCGGCGACCTGCGCTGGCGCCCGGCCCGGCCGCATGCGGGCTGGACCGGGATCCGGGACGCCACCGCCGACGGGCCGAGCGCGCCGCAGCTCTACCAGGAGGGCGGCGACCCGGTGCTCGGCGGCCACGGCGAGCCCCCCTTCGACGAGGACTGCCTGACCCTCAACGTCTGGACGCCCGCCGCCGACGGAGCCCGCCGCCCGGTGCTCGTCTGGATCCACGGAGGCGGCTTCGTGTCCGGCTCCGGGTCGCTGCCCGGCTACTCCGGCGCGACCTTCGCCCGCGACGGCGACCTCGTGGTCGTGAGCATCAACTACCGCATCGGGCCGCTCGGTTACCTCTGCCTCGGCCCCGGCGAGGGCGCCAACCACTGGCTCACCGACCAGCTCGCCGCCCTGCACTGGGTGCGGGAGAACATCGCCTCCTTCGGCGGCGACCCCGACGCCATCACGGTCGCCGGGCAGTCGGGCGGCGCCGTGTCCACCGCCGCACTCGCCGGGCATCCGCGGACGCGGGGCCTGATCAAGCGGGTGATCCTGCAGAGCCCGCCCTTCGGCCTGGACCTCCCCGCCCCGGACGCCGCCCTCGAACGCACCGCCGTCTACCTCGAGCTCGCCGGGGTCAAGGACGAGGCCGAACTGCGCACCCTGCCCTGGCCCGAGCTGATCGGAGCGGCCGCCGGACTGTTCGGGCGGACCATGCGGTGGGGGTACTGGCCGACCCCCTTCCTGCCCGTGATCGACGGCGCCACCCTGCCCCGGCATCCGGCCGAGGCCCTGCTGAGCGGGGCGCCGGCCGACATCGACGTCATGATCGGCTGGACGCGGGAGGAGGCCGCCTTCGGCTTCGCGCTCGACGAGCGGTACGCCGCCGCGACCCGGGAGCAGGTCACCGACCGCATCGCGGAGACCTTCGGCGCCTCCCGCGCCCCCGCCGTGTACGCGGCGTACGAGCGGACCCGCCCCGGCGCCCGCCCGCACGACGTCCTCATGGACCTGATCACGGACGAGCTCTTCCGGGTCCCCGCCGTACGGCTGGCCGAGGCCAGGGCCGAGCTCGGGCGGCCCGTCTGGGCCTACCAGTTCGACCTGCCCGCGCCCGCGTACGAGGGCCGGCTCGGCGCCGCGCACTGCCTCGAACTCCCCTTCGTCTTCGACAACTTCGACCAGTGGGCGCACGCCCCCTTCGCGGCCGGGATCGCCCCCGCCGTCCGCGACGGCCTCGCGCACGCCATGCACCAGGCCTGGATCGGCTTCGTCCGCACCGGCGACCCGAACCACTCCGACCTGCCGCGATGGCACCCGTACGACACCGCCACCCGCAGCACGATGCGCTTCGACTCGGTCGTCGGCGCCCTCGACGATCTCGCCGGCGACTCCCGGCTGCTTCATCTGACTCGTGTAACCTGAAAGGAGCCGTACGAGTCCGGCAGAAGGAGCTCCGAGGGACGTCATGGCCAAAGACACACGCGTCCCAGCGTCCATCACCAGTGCCGACGTGGCCCGGCTCGCCGGGGTGTCACGCGCCACCGTCTCCTTCGTGCTGAACGACACCCCCGGCCACCGCGTCAGCGAGAACACCCGCGCCCGGGTGCGCGACGCGGCCCGCCAGCTCGGCTACGTCCCGCACGCCGCCGCCCGGTCCCTGCGGGCAGGCCGCAGCAACCTCGTCCTGATGCCCGCGTCGATCTCCGCGATCGGCCGTCTCGTCAGCGACTGGGTGGACGACCTGCACAGCGAGCTCGACCGGCACGGCTACACGGCCGTGCTCCACGCCGGCCGGTTCGCCGACCCCCTCGACGCCGCCCGGGCCTGGGCCGAGATGCGCCCCGCGGCCGTGGTCGCCATGGACGGCGACCGCTTCGGCGGCCAGGCCGCCGAGCTGCTGCGCCGCGCCGGGGTGCGGGGGCTGCTCGCCTTCGCGGCCCATCCCGTCGCGGGCGTGCACACCGTCGGCTTCGACCACGCCAGGATCGGCGCCACCGCGGCCGAGCACCTCATCGCCCGGGGCCGCAGCCGGATCGGCGTCGTCATGCCCCTCGAACGCGGCCTGGGCACGCTCGCCCAGCCGCGCCTCGCCGGCGCCGAGTCCGTCGCCGCCCGCCACATGGCCACGGTCACGCCCCTCGAGCTGGCCTACACCCGCGAGTCCGCGACCGACCTCGCCCGGCGGTGGCGGAGCCTGGGGCTGGACGCCGTCTTCGCGTACAACGACGAATACGCGGCCCTGCTCCTGCACGCGCTCCAGGCGGAGGGCGTCTCCGTACCGGACGACGTTGCCCTGGTCGGCTGCGACGACCTCGTCCTGTCCTCGCTCCAGCAGCCCGCGCTCACCACGGTGCGGCTGGAGCTGCCGTCGGCCGCCCGGATCGCCGACACCGTGCACGAGCTGATCGACACCGGAACGGCCCCGCCGGTCGCACCCGTCGAGGCCGTCCTCGTCCACCGCCGCACCTCCTGACCGAGCCGCCGGAACGCCCGGGCCGCTCCTTGGCTCTCCGCGTCCCCGGATGGCCGGTGGGCCGCCGGGCGCGGACGATGGAGGAATGCGGCGGACCGAGGCATACGGCGCGGATACCGGAGGAATCTCCGGATTCCTGGAGAACCCGGTCATCGGCATGGCGCCGTGGATCGTCTTCTCGCTGCTCGTCGGACCGGGACGGTTCGAGATCGCGGTCGGGATCGCACTGGCGACGGCCGTCACGCTGATCGTGCTGAGCCGCGTGGTCAACCGAGGCAGCTCCTGGAAGCTGCTGGAACTGGCCGACGTGGTGTTCTTCGCCGCGCTGGCCGTCGTCGGGGCCACCGCGAGCGCGGGCACGCTGCGCTGGCTGGAGACGTACGCGGGCGAGCTGGCGAACATCACCCTCGCCGTGATCGCCTTCGGCTCCATGGCCGTGGGGATGCCCTTCACCCTCCAGTACGCCCGCGAGCAGGTCGACCCCGCGCTCTGGCACACGCCCGCCTTCGTCCGGACCAACTACGTGATCACGGCGGTGTGGGGGCTCGCCTTCGTGGTGGCGGCCCTCGCGGGCGCCTACGGGGACCTGGTCCTGCACAATCCGAACAACATCTGGACCGGCTGGATCATCCAGATCCTGGCGATCGTCGCGGCCCTCCGGTTCACGGGCTGGTACCCGGAGGTCGTGCGCGCCCGCGCGACCCGCGAGGCGGCCGGCCAGGGCGCGGAACCGCCCCGCCTAGCCGGCCTGCTGCTCCCGCTGGCCGGGCTGCTGGTGCCGATCGGAATCGCCGTCCTCGTCTTCGACGGCAACGTGTGGTGGCTCGGCGTGGCCCTGATGGTGGCGGGCGGAATCCTCACGAAGCGCTTGCAATCACGAAGCTGAACCCGCGGGGGCGGCGCCGCGCGGGCAGGGCCGAGGGGTGCGGTTGCGTCCCGACGGGCCTGCGCCGGGTGTCACCACGGGGTTCGGGTGCGGCGCCGTTGCGGGGGCGCTGCCCCCGGCCCCCGCGCCTCAATCGCCGGCGGGGCTGGTGGGGTGCCGGGCTTCGTGA